>JAFXVU010000039.1 GCA_017534705.1 Bacteroidaceae bacterium | reverse complement strand
TGGTGCTGAATCTTCAGAAACGCATCAAACGCGACTACGACAACGACCCGCAGCACACAAAGCAGATTGTGATTTATGGCAAGAACGGTCATGCAGAAGTGGTGGGTTTGGTTGGACAGACAGACGGCAAAGCCATTGTGATAGAGAACCTTGATGACGCCAAGCGTTTGGACTTCAGCCGCGATATCCTCCTCTACTCCCAGACAACGAAGTCGCTAGAGGGTTTTCGTGAGATTGTCCGTTACATCAGCGAGCACATCGAGGAAGGCGCTATATTTCAGTCGTACGACACCATCTGCCGACAAGTTGCCAACCGCATGCCCAACATCAGGTCGTTTGCCCAGTGTCACGATTTGATTCTCTTTGTCTGCGGGAAAAAGAGTTCGAATGGCAAGGTCCTCTACAATGAGTGCCTGTCGGTGAATCCTAGGACACACATCATTGGCAGCCCTGCAGAAATCAATTACCAATGGTTCGAAGGGGTAAGTTCAGTCGGCATCTGTGGGGCGACTTCCACCCCAAAATGGTTGATGGAGGCTTGCAAAGCCGAGATTGAGGAAAAACTGAACATCGACTGATATTTTTTCGCTCTGAACCATCAATTATTTATCTATCTTTTACTATATTTGCACATCAACAGGAGGCTTCCTCCCAACCATCAATATCATAAAAAACCGAAATTATGGCAGAAATCAAATGTATAGGCATCATCACTGCTGGTTATGATGCACCTGGTATGAACACAGCCATCCGTGCTGTGACCCGTTCAGCCATTTCCAATGGTTACAAAGTCAAAGCGGTGTACAGAGGTTACAAAGGACTGATAGACGGCGACATCCATGAGTTCAAGACCCAGAATGTGAGCAACATCATCCAACAGGGCGGTACAATCCTGAAGTCTTCTCAGAGCGAGGATTTCTTCACGCCAGAAGGCAGGAAGCGGGCATTCGAAAACCTTCAGAACGAGGAAATCGACGCATTGGTGGTGATTGGCGGCGATGGTACCATACAGGGCGCGAGGATTTTTGCTCAGGAGTTCGACTTCCCCTGCATCGCCATTCCAGCAACGATAGACAACAACCTCTTCGGCACAGATACGACCATCGGTTACGACACGGCCTTGAACACGGTGATGCAGTGTGTGGACAAAATCCGCGACACTGCCACATCCCACAGCCGTATGTTCTTTGTCGAGGTGATGGGCGATGATGCTGGGTTCCTTGCATTGAATGGTGCCTTGTCGGCTGGTTGCGAAGAGGCGATTATCCCTGGCATCAACTTGAACGAGGAAGAGTTTCTCCAGTCCATCAAACAAGGCATCAAGAAGAAGAAAAGCAGCAGCATTGTTTTGGTGGCAGCTAACGACACCCATGGTGGTGCGATGCACTACGCGGAGTTGGTGAAAAACGATGACCCGAGCCTTGACGTCCGCATATCCATCTTAGGTCACTTGCAACGTGGTGGACATCCATCGGCACACGACCGCATCATCGCCAGCCGAATGGGTTCAGCTAGCATCCATGCGTTGAAGAAAGGCTTGAGGAACGTGATGGTCGGCATCGCCAACGACGAGATAGTTTACGTTCCCTTCTCGAAAGTCATCCGCGAGAACCGCCAAATCAACCGCAACCTCTTAGAGATACTTCACAACATCTCATAGGAGCACTATCGGATTCCATATAATAATAAAGCGCCAACGAAATTCGCTGGCGCTTTTGCTTTGTGTTGGGATAATCAGTCTTCTACAGGCGAGAACTCGTCTTTACCAACACCGCAGAGGGGGCAGACGAAATCATCGGGCAGGTCCTCGAAAGCTGTACCTGGCTCTATACCATTGTCAGGGTCGCCCACCTCGGGGTCGTACTCCCAGCCACACATGTCGCATACGTACTTTTTCATAATCAATACACAAAATAAAATGGTTAATACTATGTTTTAATGTTCTCTGTTTCTGGATATAGTCATCTGAAACAATTTCACATGCAAAAATAAGAAATGGAAATAAGAAAAAGAAATAAAACAGGTTTTTTCTACATTCTGTCTCATGAAAAAGAAAAATGCCGCCATCCATACAGACAGCGGCATGATTGAAACAAAAATCGTAAAGTAAATTATCCTTGGATTTCGTTGCCCACTTTGCGCGCGCGGGTCGGTTTGTCGAGGTTGATGCCTTCAGCAATACCGATCTCAACGAGGACGTTCCAGCCGGCGCAGAGATAGACGTAGGGTTGCAATGCACCTACTGATGGCACCTTAATAGTGGTGAACGGTGTGTCGTGGTCTGAGATTGCCACCACATGCACATTGGCGTTCTTCTCCAGCACATCCTGGAATTTCTCGATTTCCTCCTCAATGGGGTCAACCACAAACACCACGTCAGAACTTTCCATCACTTCCTCAATGCCGTGCACAGCGTAGGTGCCCTCAAGGAAGTCGCTCTTGCGGCGGGTAATCTCGTTGGTCTTGAGGGTGAGCTCCTCTGCCACACCGTCGTTGTAGCCGGCGAAGTAGATGGTGCTGGCGTTCATGGCGAGTTTGACAACTTCCTCCGGAACGGGCAGTGTCAATGCCTCTTCAATCTGAGCGGGCAGTTTGGCCAGTTCAGGACGCATGTCCTTTCCTGCGATGTTCCAAAGGATGGACTCTGCCCAGAGAGCCTGCTCCACTACGCTCTTGGTGGCTGCCACAGCATTCTCCCATCCGCAGTTGAGCACATGAGTGGCTGTGCAAGCCTCCTCAAGGAGGGTGCCAGGATTGGCGGTCAGACCGAAGCGAAGTTCGTTGCCCTCGGCTTTGAGCTTACGTGCGAGCAACAGGGTTTCTTTTGTGCGTCCAGAGTTGGAAGCGAGGCAGACAGCGAACTTCGAGAGGTCGTACTGGGCGGCCTGACGGGCTCCTTCTGTCTGGATATTGATGTCGAGTCCCCAAGTCTTGGCTTTGCGTGAAGCGTTCTTCGAGGGGAAGATGCGGCTTGAGCCTTCTCCTGAGAAGAAGAGACGTCCTGCCTTTGCCACCTTCTCGGCAATTTCTTTTGTGCAATCAGGGTCGAATTTTTCCACAGTTGGAACAGTGCCCATCATTTCCTGCACCAGTGCATACTGGGCATACTTGTTGTCATTAAGATTCATAATGTGTTTGTTTTATTATTTCTTTATATGGTTTTTTACGAGTCTTTTATCCTATAGTTTGGATTTGATCTTTTCAATTCGCTTGAGGTTCTTGGCGGTTTCCTCCCTCATTTGCTTGACGAAACTGTTGTCCTCGATAGGACCAATGGCTGCCATCATCTCTTCCTGATTCCTGTATGTAGCGCATCTGAAGGGGTTCTTGTAGTCCTTCAGACGGGATGCATAGACTTGGTCAGCGATATACTGCTGGTTCTTCTTCTCCTTCTCGAGAACGTCCATCCACATCTGTGGTGTGATTTTCTTAGCGTGAAGCACGAAACGCAATGAGAGGTAAGCATGGCGGAGCTTATCGACAGGATAACGCTTCCATATATCGTTGTAGCGCTTGTGGATGGCGTCCCAGGAGTCGAGTTTACCCTCGCGGATGTCGTCACGAAGTCTGTCAAGGTCGGTCATCATCATCAGTTGGCCTCCCATGTTCACCCATTCTCTCTGCCTTCTGCTCTCAAGCAGTTTTGACATGGAGGCGAAATTCTCCTTAGGATTGTTCTCCAAATAGTTGAGAACGTTCATCACTGCATAGTGAACAATCATATCCCCGTAAGCGTGATAACCATCATACACACGAAGTATTCGAGTCGGCCTACGTGTTTTCTCCATGTTCTCACCGAAAACTTCAAGACTGTCCACCACACTACGGTCTCCATCGAGAAGTTGACATCCTATGTCAGCCAGTTTCTCGTCGTCAAGGTCGTCCCAGGTCTTCCCTTCCTTGCGCAGGAAAGCCTTGGCCGTCCAGAGTGCGAGCAGTTTCCGGCCGGTGATGGCCTCTTCCATGGTGTCGGGAGCGTATGTGTCGAATTCGATATTCTGTATTTTCTTCACTCGTTTGTCACGAGTGGAGTATTTCCAACTGTTCCGGGCGAGCGCATACATGTCGAAAAGCCACCAGAAGGCTGGCATGACATGAAGTTCGCCATGCACCTCGTCGTTGCTGACGAGAGAGAATGGCAGTGGAATGTGCATTTCTGCGGGATATGCGGCTTTCGCAAGAAGCGTGTAAGAAGCGAAGACACTGGAGTGCTTTAGACTGCTGCACAGTCCGGGCCAGAATCCGCGTCCCGCAACTATCTCATTGTCGTTGGTACGGCTGTTGTGGTTGCTTCCCACAGTGGCTCCTGCGGCGAGATTGCTCTGTCCGAGAATCACGGAAGCCACGAGGAAGGAGTTGTTGTGGTGCTGTTCATGTGCGGGGAAAATGAGGTTGTTGAGCACCTCGCAGCATGAGATGGTGCTGTTGTCTCCGAGAATGGAGTTGATGAGTCTTGCGCCGTACTTGAGGTTGCAGTTGTTGCCAAGCATGAACTTGACTGCCGTGCAGCTATAGAAAATCCTGCATCCGAGTCCAACGATTCCATTCACCATGATGACGTTCTCTCCGATTTGCGATGGCTCCTTATCACTGCTGTTGATGGTGATGTTCTTGAGCTTAGAAGCACCCTTGATGTAGCAATTGGTACCAATCTTAACATCCTTGATGATGGATGAGTTCTTGATGACACACTCCTCGCCTATCATCCCATAGTAACCACGGTGATTGTCGAAACGGGCCTGGGTAATCTCGGTGAGCCTCTGCTGAAGCACTGTGTCGTCAATGAATTTAGCCCACATATATGCGTCGGCTGTAATCATGCCGTCGAAAGGAGCGACGGAGCGGCAACCCGTCTCATTCATCACTTCGAGTCTCACTCTGGTCTCCTCGTTCTCCCCATCCTTTACAATGCCGTTGCCGAACTTGGCATGGTCGGTGGTGGCCATCTCCTGGATGTTGAAAAGCATGCAGCGGTTACCGATGATGTAGTGCGACAGATAATGCACGTCGTGAATCGCGCAATCATCGCCGATATCGCAACTGTGGATATTAGAGTTGGTGATACCTATAGGAAGACGAAGGTCGTGATACCGCAATCCGTTTGGGGTAACACGACCAATACGCACAAGTCCGTAAAACTTGTTGTCCTTTATCATCATGGGGTCGAACTCATCAGTCACCAAGATATTGTCCCAACTTGCGGCTGAGTTGTCATTCTTCACAAGGGTCTCTATTTCCTCACTTGTGAGATGACGCCACCCCCCACGTGGTTTCTTGGCTTGTTTGTTGCGAAGATAATAACGGTCCTTTCCATCTGGAAGGAACTTAGAATCAATCCATCCATTGATCATCTTCTCGGGCTGAAGAACTGTAACTTTTTCCATAAGAGTTGAGTTCAGGGAAATATGTCAATTAAAGTCTATAAAATATTAATAACCAATCGTTTACACCAAAAATTCCATCATATGGAGATGAAGCGATTAATCGGCTATTGTTTTCAGAATGCAAACTTACACTATTTTTCGGAAAGTTGAAATAAAAAATAGCAAAAATTTAGTATTTTCAAAAAAAAACGCCAAAAAGCACGATTTACGATAGTAAATTTGACTTTATGCTACAATTATCGAAAAAATCAAGCCATAAAGTCACTTCACTTTTAGATAAGACAATCAAACTATCATTATTCGATGCAGATTGCATTCGCTATGTCAATCCAGCGGTTCTGATTATTTCATGACCGGGCGGATGATGAACCCATATCCACGGTTGGCTTTACCGTCTGTCTCCGTTTTTCTCTTGTGGAAATGAAGTTCATAGACCAAGTTGATGGAGTCTGGATTCTGAGAACCCGTGACATAATAGCCTTGGCTTTTGGTGATAGTGTCATTCGCTACTCGGTACCCGGTAACAGGCAAAAAGATAGTCTTACCGTTCTTTCCTTTGAACTTCATGCCATCTACTCCTTTGGACGTAGTCCAGGTCGCAGTACAATATCTTAACAGTTCATCTGCTTGTTCTTTTGTGGGCATCTGCCATTTGCCGCCCCATATAGTTTTCGCCACATCAAATCCTGTGCCGCTGATACTCTCACCGAAATTGAAGCAATTCTCCTTGTTTCCATCGCAGTGCATATACGTTTCCCAGGAATAACTGGATTTTGTTTCCACTTCCCCCCAGGCGAAATAGCTCCCAAGTCCCTCGGTTTTGTTGGTTCCCAGATTCATATTAGCCCACTTTGTGCCTGAAGGCAAGCCAAGGTCAATGGCCTTCAGTCCTTTGGGAATCTTATAACCGAAGTCTTCATTGGAACAGCCAGAGAAAACGACTGAGCACACTAAAACAAACGAGAGGAATAATGAGATTTTCTTCTTAAACATAAAACACCGAGTATTGTATACTTTCACTTCAATAAAAAGGAGTGTTGTCATGGCTTGTAACGGCATGGCATCTACTTGCACGATGACGTTCCTCACCAAAGACACTGCAAAATTAATGAAAAAAAACCACACCACCTACATTTTGGCCAGTAAATGATAACATAAAACATCTTCCCTGTCATCAAATAACAGTGACACATCACTATCCACTTGACTTTATGCTATGCTTCTGGACGGAAAGCTATGGCTGTCAAGAGAAAAAGGTAGAGAGGAGAATAAAAAGTTGTTGTGCTTGGTTTTAATTAGGTAAAAGGACAAAAAAGTAGAAAAAACAGTGGCAAGCATTGGTAAAACAGAAAAAATGTGTAAATTCGCAATTTACATTGTTTATGCACCAAAAGGTTTGTCATTGGGCATGACATAAGAATAAAACAACAACACGCTAACCGCATACACAACATGGACGAGAGAACAATCGATTTGAAGCTGGAATACCTGCCATGCATCAATTTCTGCATGCAGCACAACAACGTAAGGACCATCACCGCCTGCGAGATAGAGAACAACAGCGAAGAGACATTGAAATCTGTAAGACTATCCCTCGACGGTGAGTTAATCAAGCATGCCGAGGTGATGTTCGACGAGGTTCCACGTAACACGAAGATAAAAATTAGCAATATCGATATCAGCGTGGAACAGAAAGAGTTGCTGAATTTGACAGAAGCGATGGACACTTGCTTTGAGGCCTCTTTGAGTGTCGGTGATGAGGTGGTGCTCCGCCAGTCACACAGCATCCGTCTGATGGCCTACGACCAATGGACAGGTCTGAGCATCAAGCCCGAACTGATTGCGTCTTTCGTCACTCCCAACAGTCCTTATATCAGCCGTGTATTGGTAAAGGCCGCCAGTTTTCTGGAGCGAATGTCGGGCAGTTGCACGATGGATGGCTACCAAAGCGGCGACCGAAATAGGGTCCGTATGCAGGTGGCTGCCATCTACGAGGCTTTGCGCAGTGAGGGTATCGTCTATGTGAGCGCTCCTGCAAGTTACGAAGCGATGGGGCAACGCATACGCCTTGCCGACAAGGTGCTGGGCGAGAAGTTGGGCAACTGCCTGGACACAACAATCCTGGTGGCCAGCGTTCTCGAAGCAGCGAGCATTAACCCCGTGATTGTGTTCATTCAGGGTCATGCTTTTGTTGGTGCTTGGTTAATCGACTACTGCTACCAACAGGTGGTCGGCGATGACTCATCCTACCTTGTAAAGTCGTCGGAAGACGGCATCAACGACTTGGTGCTGTTGGAAAGCACAGCCATCACCAGTTCACAGTCCTTGACCTTCGACGACGCTGTGGAGATGACCACGTCCAACATCCGCAATAGTGACACCTTCCAATTGTTTGTGGATGTGCGACGCTCACGCGCGGCTGGTGTACTCCCTCTTCCTCAATTAATCAAGGATGGCGACAGTTTTGTGGTTGACAACGAAGGGCTGAAACACGACAACGCCACAGACAAGATTAAGATTCACGACCATCTGGAACTCAACCTCGACTACGACAAGAAAGACCTCAGCAAACTCGACTTATGGGAGCGGAAGTTGCTGGACTTCTCTCTTCGCAACAACCTGCTCAACTGCCGAAACGGCAGCCGCACCATACCCTTTGTCTCGTTCAACATCGACACGCTGGAAGACCGTATGTTCGACGGGGAAGACTACCGCATCAACCCTTACCCCGAGACCAAGGTGGAGATGGACGAGACCAAAATCTACGACTCTGAGGTCATCGCACCGCACATGCGCGAACTCGTGTCTGACGAGATACAGCGCAACCGCCTGATATCCTATCTCACGCAATCGGAACTCTCCACAGCTTTGAAGTTCCTATACCGAGCCTCCAGAAACTCCATCGAAGAGAATGGAGCCAACACATTGTTCCTGGTGCTGGGCATGCTCAAGTGGTACGAGAACGACCGTAGCGTGGTGCCTCGTTTCGCACCCATTCTCCTCATGCCCGTTGACATCATCCGCCGCTCTGGTACTGACTACGTGATTCGCACCCGTGAGGAGGAAATGATTCTCAACACCACACTGGTGGAATTGCTGAAGGTGCAGTTCCATGTGGATTTAGGTGTGCTCAATCCTTTACCCACCGACGCCAGCGGCATCGATGTGAAGTTAGTGCTGACCACTGTCCGCAAGGCCATCAGCGAGTTGAAGAACTGGAACGTGCTTAACGAGTCGATGCTCGGCTTGTTCTCGTTCAGCAAGTTTGTGATGTGGAACGACATCCACACCAATGCCAGCAAACTGAAGGAGAATCCCGTAGTAGCATCATTGATAGAGGGCAAGGTGAAGTTGGACAACACCGACGATATGGTTGACGCACGAGAACTGGACCGCAACCACGCACCGAACGACTATGCCATCCCCATCGACGTGGATTCCTCCCAGATGGAGGCTGTGGTGGAATCTGGCCGTGGCAAGAGCTTCATCCTCTACGGCCCTCCAGGAACAGGCAAGTCACAGACCATCACCAACATGATAGCCAATGCCCTATACCAGGGCAAGCGGGTGCTGTTCGTGGCTGAGAAGATGGCCGCGCTTTCGGTGGTTCAGAAACGTCTGGACAAAATCGGACTCGCACCCTTCTGTCTGGAGCTTCACTCCAACAAAGTGACCAAACAGCATTTCCTCCTTCAGATGAAGACTGCCCTTGAAGCCGTCCGTATCATGGAACCCGAGGACTACAAGAAGATGGCCGACAAACTGTTCAACGACCGCAAGAAACTGATTGGCTACACGGAGGCACTCCACACTCGTCATGAGTCAGGCTATTCTCTCTACGACTGTATCACCACCTATCTGCATTTGGAAAGTCAGAAAGACGAACAGGGCAATCCTATACCAGAGATGAAGCCTGCCAATGCCCAGACCTTCCTCCACACCAACCGCGAACAGATGGAGCAATGGTGCGAGAAGATATCCGACCTCAACACCGTGTTCGATATCACGGGACATCCCACCCAGCACCCGTTGGCAGGCTTGGAGCCGGTGGTGACCGACAGTGCCTCGCTTCAGAGGTTGTGCAGTTCCCTCACCGACTTCCGCACCAAGTTCGATGCGCTTCGCAACACAGCCAACAACGTAGAACAGCATATCGGCAAGCGTATCATCATCAACGACGAGGACTACACTTGGCTCAATGACTACCTGACCACTCTTGCCGGGACACCCGTAGTGAATTACGACCTTTTCACCGTATGCACCAACGAGGAGAAGTCGCAGCTGGCTATGGAGTTCCTCGCCACCAGCAGGAAGAAAAACGATGTGGAGAGAATGATTCTACAAACTAGCCGTCCTGAGATTTTCAACCACGACAGCAGGGCTCTTCGCGCCGAATGGGAAGAGATTGCCAACAAATGGTTCATACCCCGATTCTTCGCCAAACGTTCGTTTATGCAACGCATGACCCCCATCTGTCCATCGGTGAGGTTTGACGACATGCCTCGTCTGTTCGGCCTGCTTGACAGCCACAACCAACTTCAGCAGCGCGTGAACCTGCTGATGTCTCGCGGCATGAACATACTCGTTCGGGAAAGCACTGGAAACAACGACATCGAGACGATGGAGAAATCGATTGAGAATGGCAAGCGCCTGTCGGCGTTAATCAGCGAATACCAGCGTCGACACAACCTGGGCATCGCTGACATCGCACAGACGTTCTACTCCGTGCCTGAAGCCACATGGAAGAGCATGAAAGACTTCCTCCTCAAGGCCTATACAGAGAGTTACGCCCAGTTGAGCGCCAGCCTCAACGGCATCAGGTCCATCGCCATCATCGACCTTCCTAAAGAACGCCTTTTCAGCGCCATCTGCGAAAAGACCGACCAATGGATTGCATCGATAGACATGGCCAAAGACTGGTCGCAATGGACGATGCGAAAGCAAGAGCTGCGTCAGATAGGGATGGGCGATGCCGTGGGGATGATAGAGAGTCTTTCCGCCTCTCCCGACACAGTGATTGTGGCGCTCCGTAAAGGTGTGTTCCACTACCACGCCACCAACATCATCGCTCACGACGACAAGTTGAAGATGTTCGACGGACTGATTTTCGACGACACCGTTAAGAAATACAAGGAAGAGACACAGAAGTTCCAAGAACTGACCAAGAAGGAGCTATACTGCCGTCTGGCGGCCAACATCCCTTCACAGACCCTTGCGGCAGTGTCGAACTCCGAGATGGGAATATTGAAACGCAATATCCAGAATGGAGGACGAGGGTCGTCGATACGCAAGATCATCGACCAAATACCGACTCTCTTACCCAAGTTGTGTCCTTGCATGCTGATGAGCCCCATCTCGGTGGCTCAATACATCGACCTGAACACTGAGAAATTCGACCTCGTGGTGTTTGACGAAGCCTCACAGATGCCAACGAGCGAAGCGGTTGGAGCCATTGCCCGCGGCAAGGCGCTCATCTGTGTGGGCGACCCCAAACAGATGCCTCCAACGAGTTTCTTCGCCACACAGCAAGTGGACGAGGAAGAATCCGATATCGACGACATGGAAAGCATTCTCGACGACTGCATCACGCTCTCCATGCCGAGCCACTACCTGAGCTGGCACTACCGCAGCAAACACGAGAGCCTCATAGCCTTCAGCAATGCCAACTACTACGACAGCAAACTGTTCACCTTCCCTTCTGTCGACGACCGCCTGCAGAAAGTATCGCTCGTGCCCATTGACGGCACCTACGACAAGGGACACAGCCGCAGCAACAGAGCTGAAGCTGAAGCCATTGTCGCCGAGGTGATACGACGGCTGAAAGACGAACAACTCAGGAACCTGAGCATTGGTATCGTCTCCTTCAGCAAAGTACAGCAGAACCTGATAGAGGATATCCTCATCGACGAACTGGCCAAAGAACCTGACTTGGAAGACAAGGCTTACAACTGTAACGAACCCATCTTCATCAAGAACCTGGAAAACGTCCAAGGCGACGAACGCGATGTGATTCTCTTCTCTGTGGGGTACGGGCCTGACAAATCGGGCCATGTGTCTATGAACTTCGGGCCGCTGAACAACGCTGGCGGTGAGCGTCGTTTGAATGTGGCTGTATCGAGAGCAAGGTACGAGATGATTGTGTTCTCCACACTCCGTGCCGAACAAATAGACCTTCGACGTTCTAGTGCAAAAGGTGTTGAGGGCCTGAAGAACTTCCTGGAGTTCGCTGCCACAGGCCGACTGTCACTCGACGGCAACATGTTTGCCACCAACCGCCAATCCCTTGCGCAGGACAATGAACAGGCTTTGCCACAACTGATTGCAGAAGAATTGAAGAAGAAAGGCTACGAAGTGGCTTCACTGGTAGGACGTTCGAATTTCAAAATCGACATTGCCATCTGCAACCCCGACAACAAGAACGAGTACCTGCTTGGCATCCTATGCGACGGCAAGAACTACTACGAGACCAAAACTGCGCGCGACCGAGAGATTGTCCAGACAGGAGTGCTTAGAGGACTTCACTGGAAAATCATGCGTGTGTGGTCGGTAGACTGGTTCCAGAACAAGCAACGAGTGATGAAGCGCATCACCGAAGCCATCGACAATGCCATCGAGGA
Organism: Bacteroidaceae bacterium; assembly: GCA_017534705.1. Classification (GTDB taxonomy): domain Bacteria; phylum Bacteroidota; class Bacteroidia; order Bacteroidales; family Bacteroidaceae; genus RUG11857. Next base: position 6,964 of record JAFXVU010000039.1, on the reverse strand, counting down.
GAAAAAGAACAACATACAACCCGCTCCATTCGGCGAGAATGTGGGCTCGTTCAAAAAGACGGATACGAAAGAAAAGAAATCGGACAAGAAAACACAGGCTGAGCCAACTAACGCTGACCCCAACGCCCCGATAGCGACGTTGCTACAGGGGGAGAAAGTAATAGAGGACGTGAACGAGCGCGAATCCACATACGTTCATGCACAGATAGCTAGCCAAGTGGTGTTTCCTCCTTTCAACGACCGCAGAAGCGTGAACATCATTGGCAAGATGGTGCAGAAAATCATCACCTGCGAGCAACCGGTGAACAACACCTATATCTATAAAACCATCACACGTCTGATTGCTCAGCCAAGGCTCACTCCAAACCTACAGGCCATCATCGACCAAATGTTGAGCCACTACTATCTTGACCCGTTGTCGGACGCAGAGACCAAGACGTACTGGACATCAATGGATATAGCCCGTGATTTCAAGGTCTATCGCAAGGAAGAAGGACGCGACATCACCGACATCCCGATGATTGAGATTGTGAACGCCACTGAATACGCGATGGAACAACTCATATCGCTACCTCGGGCCGACTTGGTGCTTCAAGTGGCACATCTCCTGGGATTCTCCCGTCGTGGTGCCAAAATCAACCTCGCCATCGACAATGCCATCACTACCCTCATACGCAGGGAGAAGATTGTGGAGAAAGACGGCAACCTCGTCCACAACACTTAGGAGCTGACGGACTTATCAATTGATAAACAATATCGTGGGTGCATACCGGCTTTCGGCATGCACCCACGATAGGTAAAGACACGTCAATTCGACGAATTCATGAGAATGACAAAAGGCTTTGCCTTATTCCACAATGACCGTACGAGTGGTATAGTTGGAATAGACCACGATTTGGACGCCTTTCTCATTAGGACGGACTGGGATGCCCTGAAGGTTAAATCTTGCCACTTCCACCACATCACCATCTTGTTCTGATGCCACGCCACGCACTTGAGTGAGGTCGGGCGATGTGGTTTTGGACAGCAGGACCACTTCCACGCTTTTCTCGCCATAAGCACACGACATCTGCTCTACAACATAACCAAGACCTACCAGATGGTTGATGACATTACCCACGGTATTACGGTCGGTATAACTGTCGTAGAAGGATTTCATATCGGATGGTAGGTCGCCCGATAGCGTCAGGCTTTGGTATCTATCCTGCAACCCCGTTGCAACGACATTCACATATTTCTTCTGAGCGGAAGCACACAGTGGAAGCAGTACCGCTACAACAATAATCAATATCTGTTTCATATTTTCAATCACTTAACTATAGCATGGGAATTATGCAAGATGAAAGGACAATTGCTTTTCATTCTTTCTTAACTCTTAATTCTTAACTTAACTCTTAATTCTTAACTCTTAACTCTTAATTAAATAGTATCGTCCAGCACGAAAGTGCTTATCTCCCTTTTTAACTCCTTATTTAACTCCCTTTTTAACTCCCTATTAATATTTAACTCCCTATTAATTTAAATTAATCTTCGTCTTGACTGGTTTGAACTCGTTTGCTGTAACATTCAGTGTGACAGGACTTGCGGTGCGACCAGCACGGAGAATCACCAAAGCGCTGCCATTATAGAGCTTACGGTGGTCTGTGACGTTGAGTTCATCAGAATTGTGGTCGCCGCTGCTGACAGCCACAATACGGGCATCGCCTTCAACGGAGAAATGCAGTTCCTGCTGGGCATTATACACTCTCCTACCATTCTTGTCTACGGCATAGATACGCACATGCTGAAGGTCCATCCCGTCTGCTTTCCATGAATTGTTGTCGGGAACAACAATGAGTTTCACGGCCTCCCCTGTAGTCTCAACACGGTGACGCGCCACCACCTGACCACCTGTTCTAGCCACGGCCTCCACATAACCATCCTGATATTCCACATCGTTCCAACGAATCTGGTTGCGCATCTTGGCGTTCGACTTGTCATTCTTCTTCGTACCCACACTCTTGCCGTTGACGAGAAGTTCCACTTCATCAGCATTGGTGTAGGTCACCATCTGGAGCTTGGAACCAGCTTTCCTGTTCCAATGGTCGCTCATGCCATCGTTGCCCGTCTGTATGCCGTTCCACATCTGGTCGCCCTTATTGTCGATGACAGCGATATGCACCACTGGCTCGTCATCTTTGAAAAAACTCTTCATGTAATAGGCCTTCGGTTTGGGCTCGAGAGCGATGTCGAAAACGCCCTGCGCCCATCCCTTGGTGGGCCAACCCTGACTTTCACCAAGGTAATCGATGGCTCCCCAATAGGCCAATCCGATGACCTTGTCAAGGTCCATGGCGAAATAGTTCTCGCCCATAGCGGACACTGAAGCCTCGCTCTGATAGAACTTCATCCATGGGAAACGCCTGCCGTCGCCAGGGAAATACATATATCGGTAGTTGTAGGCCTGGACATCAGTAATCATGGCAAGGTCGCAGGGAAGCGAATCGGTTTCCCAGTTGCGGTAACGGGGATGCATGGCCACCGTGACAAGACGAGTAGAGTCGTATCTCTGGATGAGGGTCTTCATCAACTTGAAAGCTGTCACCCCAAAATCATTAAAAGGCTGATTGGGATCCTGCTGCAACTCATTGCCAAGGCTCCAAAGCACCACTGAAGGAGAGTTCCGGTCGCGTTTCACCCATTCTGGCACATCATACTGCCAAATGTATTCAAAAGGAACCCTACCAGCGGTGTGCTGCCGAGTCCATTTGTCGTAGAGTTCATCCACCACAAGGATGCCATATTTGTCGCACAATTCGATAAACTCACGGCTGTAAGGATTATGCGATGTGCGAATATGGTTCATACCGTATTCCTTGATGAGCTGGAGACGTTTCTCTATGGCACGCGGATAAGCTGCGGCACCAAGGGCACCAAGGGTGTGGTGATTGGCATAACCTTTTAACAACACCTTCTTGCCATTGAGCAGTAGCCCTTGATTCGAAGTGATTTCCACCGTACGGATGCCGAAATGGTCGGTAGCCACATCTGCCACAGTGCCATCCTCACGAAGGATTTCCACCTTCGCTGTATAGAGACGCGGGCTTTCGGTGTCCCACAACTGAGGTTCAGCAATGGTGATTTCAGGTATCTGCGCCTCCATGGTCCGTGACTGAGTGTTACGGCTTTTTGTTGTTGTGACTTCGTTGACCAACTGACCATCTGGGTTATAGACACTCACCTTGATTTGTGTTTCCCTTGAGCGACCACGGTTGGTGAACTCTGCTCTGATGCTCACATATTTATTATCACGTGTGGTGATATACAGCGGATGGCGTTCGAAATAGAGGTCCTTTGGTGTATAGACCACATTCACATCTCTAAACAGGCCACCTCCTGTGTACCATCTTGAGTTACCGGGGTCGCGAGTATCTGCCATGACTGCAATCACATTTTCTTGTCCCCATTTCAGTTTGTCGGTGACATCCACCTCAAAACCTACGTATCCGTAGTCGGTTCCACCCACTTTCGCGCCATTGAGATACACATCGCCGACATACATGATGCCGCCGAAATCAATGAGAACCCTACGGTTTTTCATATCTTCGGATGGCGTGAAATGATATCGGTACCAAGCCTTGCCCATTTCCTTGAAACCACGGCTCGACAATCGGCTTTTGATGTTGGCTGCCACATCGGTGTTGTCGGCTTTCTCGTCGGGAGCTGGTGCCACCCATGGCTGCTCTATCTGGAAGTCATGGGGCAAGTCCACCTTCCGCCAGTCTGACTCATTGATATTCACTTCTTGAGCGTTGGCGATGTCGCCCTCATGGAAAAGCCAACCGAAATTGATGTTGTCTACTCGTCGATCGCCATTCTGGGCAAACAGAACCATCGACACTAATAGCATGAAACTTGTAAGACTAAAACGTTGCATAAGCGAGAATTTTTCAATGTGTGTATTTTTCAATATATATATTTCTAAATTTGTATATATTTTAATATGTATATAAATATTTATATGTGCTCTCCATTATTCGTATCAGGACAACTATTCAACTCTTCCAAGCGTTTCCTCATTTGATTGTCTACCTGACTAACGTTTCTTCTTCGGCCTTTTCTCCTTGTATTGCGACTTTTTGAGGAAATTTAGTCCGACAATAAACTTGAGCGTGCCATAGTTATTGGTCAATCCAAAATTTTTCTTCCTATAGTGATAGGTGTGGAACTCAAGCATCACCCCCGCAAAATAATGAGTGTTGTTCCAGAACAGACTCGCCTTTGTGAAAAGGTCTGTACTAAGGTTTTCAAGTCTGAGTCTATCGTTATCACTCTCGGTAATGTTGGATTTGCGGTAGCCGAGAGCTGGCGTCAAGGAAATGGCCAACAGGCAGTTGCGCCGAAACACCCAATTGTATGCATATCCGAAATTGATGGCATAGTCTGTGTAGTCTACATGGCTGAACAACAATGTGGAATCAATCTCTACGATGTCTTCGGGCAATTCCTCTTCGCTGAGTGTGATTCGTTGGTTATTGTAAGTGAATCCTGCCTTAAACGAGCCGCAACTTTTACGCTGGACAGCGTTCTCTCCGAACGCTGCTGGCCAAGAGTAATGGTTGTGGTTGAATATGTAGGAGAAGTTGACACCGGTGCACCAAGACTGCAGACCATGGAAACGGGTGTTGAGACCTTTGAGGTCTTGCCCTGTGATGCGTGTAATCCTGGCGGTTTTACCCGAGTTGAACGTGTAGTATTCCGCAAAAAAACGGCCTGTGTTGAGTACGAATGACTGGCGTCTACCTGTACCGTTGTGTTCTCCGCTCCTCACGCCCACATCCCTCAGATTGACGGAATACCCATATCCGAAAATACTCCAATAGAGATATCCACCGAGCACCGTTGACGCATCCGACATGATGTCCATGCTTTTCGATGCGCCATAAGCCTGCATGTGGTAAAAGTCGTTCCAATTGCTCAGTTCCAACTGAGCGGTGAATTCATAGAGTTGAGGGGTGATGTATGCCGTGTCGCAGCCCATAAAGAAGTCTGTGACATGGTCCATGACATTGGTGATGCCCCTGAAAATGTTTTTCTTCTCCTTTTTCACCACTACCTCGGGCGTGTAGACAAGAGTATCAGTGGGTGAATAGGACAAACTGTCAGCGCAGAGGGGCAAATCGACCTCTTCTTGCGCCAAACTTAATGATGACATCACCAGGGCAACCAAAGCCATTCCTATCCTCTTCATCTTCATCCCAGTTTTCCAAGAATCTTATCGAGTACCCAGTTGGTGGGCGTTGCGCTAATGGAGTTGCATCCACAAACCGTAAGCCCCCTGAGATGCTCAACGACGTCTTTAATGATAGGCAACTGCACATATTCGGGATTCTTGACGACGATTTCCTTTCTCCCCTCTTCCGTATGAAGCGCGATGGGGGTATAGTCATAGACAGAAAAACAAATCATGCCCTTCTGCCCAATGATTTCTATCCTGTCGGTTCTGGCTGATTGGTGAGCGACAAAACACCAGGATGCAGAACCTGGCAATCCGCTGTCGAAACGGAAACAAGCACTGATGCTGTCCTCCACTTTATAAAGGTTGGCCCTGTTGGAGCAATAACCCTCGGCTTCGATAATCGCACCGAAATAAAGTTGAAGCAAGTCGAGTTGGTGAGGAGCAAGGTCATAGAAATATCCTGCTCCTGCTATATCCGGTTGAAGTCGCCATGGCAGGTTGTCGGAATTGTAGTCAAGCTCTCTTGGAGGAACGGCAAAACGCAACTGAACATTGAGTATCTTACCAATGGCTTCCGACTTGAGCAGTTCGCTTACCTTCTTGAAATAGGGAAGGTAACGTCGGTAGTAGGCGACGAAACAAGGCACCTTCTCCATGGCAGAGATTCTGTTGATACGCAGGCATTCATCGTAACTGACCGCCATAGGCTTCTCAACATAAACTGGTTTCCCGGCCTTCATGGCCATAATGGCAAACGTGGCGTGTGAGGAAGGGGGTGTTGCGATATAGACTGCATTGACATTCTTGTCTGCGATAAGGCTTTGGGGGTCAGTATAGTACTTTGGGATATGGTGCCTTTCTGCGTAAGAGCGTGCCTTGTTCTTGTCGCGGCTCATGACAGCAACCACTTTTGAACCCTCAATCATAGAAAAGGCTGGGCCACTTTTCTTCTCAGTGACCTCACCGCAACCTATAAATCCCCATCTTACCTCTTCAAGAATATCCATTTGGTAACAGTCCTTTTTGGTCTATTATTACAAAGGTAGTGGTTTCTTTTGAGATTCCATGTTTTTTTCAAGAAAAAGCATTCTTTTTCTCATCTTTTTTGGCAAATCACTTGAGTTTCCGCACTTTTATCATGACTTTGAAATCAAGAGGTTAAGCGAAGACTCTTCTGCCCTGGCGTCCGCTGCCTTCATCTCTTTCCCAACGTAATGAAATCCAAATTATCGTTAAAGGAGCCGAATGTATCGATTTTTTATGCAGACAGATAGTCGAGCAATCGTTTTTTATAGCTAATTTTGCATTTTGAACTATTCTGGGTCATCAGAATCATCGGAACAATCCGAATCACTATAAATATCATACAGAAACGAACAATCACAATGGAACAAGCAACAGTTCAAAATAAAGAAACCATAGAAGGAAAAGAAGAAGACAACCGTTTCTACAAAATCCGAAACACCGGCAAATGTCTGTCAGAAGGTGTCAGTCTACTCACTGAACATTTTCTCCGGATGCTTTACCTCTCTCTACCGATAAGCATACCCTACGCTGTGAGCAGCGCCATACTCGCCATGGTATCCACTAATTTAGTGGTAGGTGTTACACCTGAGAAAATCATCATGTTTTCGGTTTTCTCCACTATATCTTTTCTCACTTTGATAGGAATGCTGGCATTGGTATACCGATTTGTGGAAGTGAGGATTGCAGATGAAAACCTTGGCAAGCAAACCCTTAAAAGCA
>JAFXVU010000004.1 GCA_017534705.1 Bacteroidaceae bacterium | reverse complement strand
GTCGATGCTATTTTGGCTGCCGATATCAGCATCACAAGGTCTGTAGGTACTACCAACGGCTTTTATTGTGGTACTTTCTACGGCAACGGTCACACACTGACCGTGAATATTACGGGTGAGGAATACGCAGCACCATTCGGCATAATAAAAAATGCCACCATTCGTGACCTGAATGTCAAGGGAACAGTTACTGGTGGCAGACACTCTTCAGGACTTGTGGGCAATTGCGTATCGACAGGTACTGAAAACCACATAGAGAATTGTCATGTCTCCACCAATGTCATTACCTCCGACCGCTATGCAGGAGGCATTATTGGTCACGGTCATTCGGTTAAGAACAACATCATCAACTGTTTGTTTGACGGTTCCATCACTGCCACCGAGTTCAATACGACCTCATATGCCGGTGCCTTTATGGGGTGGGAAGATGGTGGAACATCTAATAATGTAAAAAATAATTTAGAAAGCGCCAACTATTACAACTTCAACCATACAGGTTTAAACTATAACGCAAATAATGGCGGATCTGCATGGGGAGGTTCAAATAACTACCACTTCAGGAATTGGGGCGAGGGCAACAATGCCAGCAATCTTACCATCGATGATTTGGTGTCCAAATTGGGCAGCGCCAACTGGCTGGTCAGCGGCAACATCGCGCTCCCTAAGCAATCTGTAACACAAGTAGGTCAGGGCTTCAGTGCCAGCGACCTCTCTGTGGCCGCTTTAGACAGTATCTTAGGTAATGGATGGCAACAGATGGGTAACTTGGTGACGCCCGTAATGCAAACCTCCACAGAACCTGAGCACCAAAGCATCATATGGGACGAACGCGCCAACGTATCGCTCAACATCGACAAGAAGGTAGAAAATGAGGTACGCTACAAGGAACAGCATACCATAACACAGGAAGAACTCCTCAATCGCCAAGTGCAACTGGATCTCTGCACTTCGTGTGTTGATCATGACTTCCGCCTTAAGGTGGAAAAGGGTGAGTCGAAATTGCCTCTGTTCTCCACCGATACCTTAGGCTTCACTGTCAAAAAGAAGGAGGTGGGCGAACTGGCGCGCTATGAGTTCAACAACAATGTTCAACTTGGCACAGTCAAGGCCGACACATTACAACAAGGCGTCTTACTCAAGTGGGGAATTTCCAGCGGTGTGGCCGATTATTACCGCATACTACGCGCTGATAAAATGAAACCTGAAGTAGTGGATACCTTGGTAATGAACTATGTTCAAACCACTTACCTTGATCAGACTGCTAAGGTTCAACGCAATTACATCTACACCATAGAGGGTGTAACCCAGTGCGAGGGTGACCATGTGAGTACCGTCACAGTTGAGGGATGCCGCGTCCCAACGGGAACCGTGCGAGGCTATGTGCGACTGTCCAACGGTACAGGTTTACCCAACGTTGAGGTTACAGCCACACCTAAAGGAAATATCTTAAATGCTATAACGAAGACCGTAAAGACCGACGAGTCGGGATTCTTCGAGATTAGTGGCCTCATCTATCAAACAAAAGGCGTATACGACATTTCCGCCGATGGTATAAAAGGCTCCCACGACGTAACCTTCGATGATGACTATAATCTCTTTACCGACATTACTTTCTACGAGGAGACATACTACACATTCTCTGGTTACGTACTTTACGAGGGTTCGAGTATACCCGTAGGTGGTGTGACGTTCCTACGTGATGGGCAACCTGTAATTAATTCTGCAGGACAAGAAGTAACCACCACCCCACAAGGTGCTTTCGAGATAAGTGTACCTGGCGGAAGCCACACCATTCAGGTAGTGAAGGAGGGGCATGTGTTCGAGAATGACGGTTTCTATATCGACCTCGATAAGGAAGAAGGCGACAATCGTAAACACAATTGGCAGAAAGATATCAACAACATCTACCTTTGGGATAAAACAAAGGTCTATCTGCAAGGACGCGTAGTTGGAGGTAACGATCAAGGTTACCTGCCCTTGGGAGAGTCTCTTTCAAAGAATAATCTGGGTGAAGACATTACCATTATTATGGAACTGGAAGGCGACAATACCTCGTGGCTCGTACGCGATCAGCTTGATCCCACCATAACGACACGCACCAACAAATATTGCCACGGTCTGGACAGTAAGGATACTACAGAAGTAATTGCCTCACGTCGTCAGCTCAAGATTCACCCCGATAAGAATACTGGCGAATACCGCATTCCACTTTATCCCGTGAAGTACAAGGTAACGGAAATCTATGCCAAAGGCTATAGCACACTGTTCCAGACAGGTATGGTGAGTGAAACTGTGAACTTAAGCGACCTAACCAACGGCCAGACAGGCACCTACTCACGCATCTATCACACAGCTCCAACGCTCAATGTGAAGCAGAGACAAGACGAAATAAATGACACCTATTTTGGCATAAGCAAATACACGTCAAGAGACATTGCCGGCAACAATGTTGAAATCAAGTTGTGGCAAAATGGTAAATATACCTTAGGCTATCCTGTATTTATGAGCGGCATCGACGTGCCATTGTGGATAGAAGCTTGTGAGGAGTATTATTGGAACAACAGTCCATTAGCAGAGAAAAAAGATATTGTAAGACTTCACGGTGGTAAAGTGATTGCCAAAAATGGATTGGTAAGTACCGAAACAACCGACGAAATAGAACTTAACGAAGCAGGAGGCGCCAGTTACATCTTCAAGCCACGGAACACCACCTTCACATTAGAAAACGACATGGCCTTACGCAAACTGAACTTCACACTGGAATACGATAGTTGCTTCTATGACATGCAACCCCTTGAAGGTTATATCATGGCCGCTACGGAAGTGCCACAAGGCCGCCGTATTGTGGCAGGAGAGAATGCTCACCTCGTGGATATCCTGCGTGATCCCCCAGGCAGTGGCAGTTCGGCTTATATAGAAGAAGGAACAAAACTCAGTTATAGTTATACAGCCGATATCAAAGCCGTCGTGGGAGTTAGTCTTGACTTAGGTTTGGGAAAAGGCAATGATTATTTTATGGGTATCTGGTTTGGTGAAGGACATGGCGATGTGGCGGGTTCTATCAACTCTACTACCAACTATGGTAGCGTGACTTTGAATGCCGTGGTAGGCTATTACAACGATTGGACATATAACTATGAAATTACTACAAACGAACGCATAGAGACAAGTAGCGAAACGAATGGCAAGGCTTCAAATATCGGCGCCAACGCCGACCTCTATATCGGCTTTGCCGACAATATCATTGTGGCGGATGGCATAGCCGTCTATCCTGTGAACAGTAAAACGCTATCCTACTTAACCCCACGCGAAGGCAACACCGTGAAAGTCAACGGTTACGACTTTGATGTGAAAGGTACAGTGAAAATTCTCGCTCGTGGCTATGACGAGGGGGAGGGGGACTCCATCTATCTCATCCGTAATGAAGTGATGAAAGTAAGTTCCAGTCCTAAAGCCTCATTCATCTATTCACAGCAACACATCCTAAATGACATCATACCCACATTGTTGCGTTCGCGTGCAGCACTTCTAAAACCCACTATGGACGCCGCCGAAGCACAAAAACTGGCAAACGATACAAAAGAAACCGTGTACGTGAGCAATGTAGAAATCGATGATCCAAAGTTTGGGTATGACTATCATGTGTATTATCCTGCAGGAGGAAAAGATACAAACACGAACGAAGTGCAGAAACTGAACAATCGAATTGCGCAATGGGCCGGATTCATAGCTGCTAATGAAAAAGAAAAAATGGAAGCCAAAACACTGATGAAACGTTATGACTTCGATGGTATGGCCAGTATCTCCTACAGCGAATCTATGTCTGCGGACAGAACAGAGCATCGGTACATACAGATACCTGGCATCACACTTAGTGGAGATGGTGCAACGCCAGCAAGCGGACAAAAGGATGCACAGCCACATTACACGGATAGCGGCGGTGATGATCCTCAGATGAATGGTGTAGAATTTATCGCTGGTGGTCTCTTTGTTCAACTAAAAATTATGCCCGTCGCACAGTTTGACTTTAATTATAACAACGGACAAGAAGAAAATCGCACAAAGGGAACAGGATTCACCTTGAAGTGTTCACCGCGCTCCAATCTTAGCGTGGCTGTCTATTACACAGAAAATTTGTCGGAAGACAGCATTGCGGCACTCGACAAACTCGGGTCAATAGGCAAATACTATAAGTTCACCAAAGAAACAATGGAGAACATTTATAGTCCTACTTTAGGCCCTGATAACCAATTGTCCTGGCTGACAAATGACAAGCGAACACGCTACCGTAACTTTGTCTTCCGTACGGAAGGCGGTGCCACAGAATCGCCTTGGGAAGACGAACGCCGCACTATATTCCACAACGCGGGTAAAAGCATATTGGACCAGAAAACCATGCAGATAGACAAGCTTCGCATCTGGGCCGACAAGCAAAGTGTGTCGAACGTACCCATGGGCGAACCCGCACGCTTCACCATCTACATGGCCAACGAGGGCGAAATGCCCGCTTCTGTGACTAAGGCACTAAAGATTTTTGCTGATGATGCTATGAATCCGAAGGGTGCGCATATTGTGGTGAATGGTGTACCAATCACAGGTTCGGGTTTTGATATATGGCTAGAACCAAACACCATCATGGAAAAAGTGGTTGAAATATATGCCAACGAGGAATATGACTATGAGGATATAGGCCTTTGCATCATCAACGAAAACGACATAGAGCATGTGGAGACGGTAACACTCTCAGCTCATTTCGTACCATCGGCTGGCAAAATTAATATCTCGTCACCAGGTGACAAGTGGGTGATGAACACCGATTCTTACTATGACAGCGACAAGCAGGCTTATTCTATGCCCATACACATCGATGGTTTCGACGTAAACTTCCGTAACTTCGACCACATCGAATTGCAATACAAACTCTCCACTCAAGGCGAAAAGGAATGGGTGAACGTATGTTCTTTCTATCGCAAAAATGAGGAAGGTGAAAAACTGATGGCTCTGGCATCGGGCGAACGCAAGTTGATGGAACACGACGGTTATATTGATGTAGATTTCTATGGTGAGGTAGATCCAATAGAACAACGTTATGACATCCGCGCTGTAGCCTATTGCCGTCACGGAAACGGTTATCTCACCAGTTCGTCGAACGTGCTTTCGGGTATAAAGGATACACGTCGTCCGCAACCCTTCGGCACACCACAACCCGCCAACGGTATTCTGGGCATTGGTGACGACATCAAGATAGCTTTCTCCGAACCCATTGCCGGCAACTATCTGTCACCCATCAACAACTTCCAGGTATTGGGCCTGACAAACAGCAGCAACATCTCCCTTTCCACTGCTCTACACTTTACGGGTCAGAGTATGGCCATAAGTCAGGCCGCACGCAATTTAACGGCTAAGGACTTCACACTCGACGTCATGATTAAGCCAGAGAAGACGGGCAAGGAGATGGTTGTGCTCTCACACGGAAACCACGAACACAG
>JAFXVU010000038.1 GCA_017534705.1 Bacteroidaceae bacterium | reverse complement strand
TTCGTACCGAATCCGGAGTTCTACTTCGAGCAGAACGACAACATCCACAACCGCGCCCTCGACCTGCTGATGCTCACCCAAGGCTGGCGCCGTTTCAAATGGCAGGAAATGGCTGTCAAAAACGCCTGGCAGCTCACCCACTCCGCCGAGCGCACCCCCATCATCACAGGCAAGGTCTATAAAACCCCCAAGGAGTTCTTCAACTTCGACGCACTCACCATGGCACGAATGGAAGAGCTCGAAAAGGACATGGAAGATCATTTCTCCGAAATCGACGGTTACGACACCGGATGGAACGAGACTGAAGACCAAACGGACAACTTCTACGAGCGAAACACCGACAACCACTGGCAACAGAACGTGGAAGAACTCATCAGTTCCAACACCAGCAAGCCCCACGAGCTCAACGACATCATCTATTATCCAGGCGACTACCAGGGATCTTTCTCAAAGAAAGGCATCCGAGTCCACGCCGAGTGGGTATCGGACGACACCAAGCATATCGCCTCCATCGACCTTGACACGAAAGACGGTTACTTCAAGGTACAACTTCCCCGCTACTACGGCGACTGCTTTTTCTTCCTCAGCGCAGCCGATACCCTCAAATGGAAAAAGAAGAAATACGACTGGATAGAGTTGGAGACAGACGAAATCAACCCATCACTAAAGCACCACGCTAAATGGCGGGTGCTGCCACCAGACTACCAGGTGCGGGTCAACTTCCCCTACCCTCGCTTCGTCAATCCCTACAACTACTACCAGACCCACCTCAACTACTCCTACGACCCCCTGCTCTCGCCCACTGTGCTCAAGGACGGTTCGTTGCAGATCGACGAGGTGAACGTCTGGGGCAAGCACAACACGCTCCGCACGCTGCAGGACTCCATCCCCGCACTCATCGTCGATGCCTACGATGCCTACAACGCTGCCATCGACGCTGGATTCGGACAGAGCACAACAGATATCGTGCGCGCCTACGTTGGTGATTATGGCATGACACGCCCTTATGTCCACGATGAAAGCAATCAGAAAGACTATAAGATCCGTGAACGTCTGGGTTACGACATCGTCCGGCGTGGTATCAACAATATAACCATGGACCCCGATTCGGTCTATCTCCGGCGCAACCTTCACTCATTTCCCAGAGACTCCCACAACCTTACGGAAGCAGCCAAGGCCAAATATTACGACCATGCTTACGTGGATAAGTACGTCATCTACACCGACTATGAGCCACGCCTGTGGGGAAGCGAGCGCTATGTGGGCGCTGACTTGCCAGAGACGCAAATCGCCATCTACCTCTATCCCGACGACTCACGTAGGGCTTTCTACCGCGACCGGCGCTACATCCTTCCTGGCTTCTCCTACGTCAACGAGTTCTACCATCCCAACTACGCCAACCGACGCATGGACGAGCACCCCGAGGACTACCGGCGCACACTCTATTGGAACCCCTATTTCGTGCTCGACGAGAACGGAACGGCCACCATCATGTTCTATAACAATGGTTCGGCCCACGCCCTTTCCATCGATGCACAAGGTTTCAGCAATGATGGCAGCATACTCTCTGGAAACAAATAACGTCTATGGCTAAACAGAATAACAATGTAAAAAGGAAAATTTGGGTTGACACCGTAGCTGTGATTGTGCTGGCCTTGTTGCTGACCCCGCTCCACAGCTGGCTTTACGGGACATCCTTGCTCAACATGAGCGAGAAGTCGAGCGCAGCTGCCAGCAGCCTGACCTACGACATACAACGCCAGCAAACAGCGCCAGTCCACTCCGATGAGATAGCGCTGGTGGATATCAGCGACATCATCGGTCCCACTGCTCGTGTGGAGATAGCCGATCTTTTGGACGCCATCTACGCCATGGACCCCAAGTTGATTGGAGTCGATGTGTTCTTTCCTGAATCACATTCATCCTACGACCCCATTGCAGTGGAGATAGACTCAATACTCGACGCTACTGCACATCGCATTGCCGACAAGACTGTCTTCGTCTGCCAACTCGACTCTTTCGACAGCGAACTCAAGGAATACAGGCACATCAACCATTCCTTTTTCATCAACAACCAAACACCAGACGACAGCGTCCACCTTGCAGAAGGCTATGCCAACCTCTTGCAGAACTCGTCCGGACGAGACATCAGCAATTACACAATTCGACAGAAGGCTAAGGGAAAATACGTATGGTCATTTGCAGCACAATTAGTGGCGAACTATATAGACGAATCAAAAGAAGACCTGGACCGCAAACCCATCATCCGCTTCGAACCTACCGATTTCTTCTGTATGACTCCAGACCAACTTGAGCCTGACTCCATACGCAACCGTATCGTGCTGGTCGGCGACATGCGCGACAGAGGCGACAGCCACCTCACACCGCTCGGCATGATGCAGGGAATGGAAGTCCACGCCTACGCCGTACAGACAATCCTCCACTTCGACGACTTGGCTGGCGCTCCATATTGGTTGCTGGTGCTGATTTGTCTCGTGGTTTGCTTTCTTTACACATTTGTGCTTTTCTACATTGATTTCAAACTTGATGTCGATTCCAACAACCTGCTGAAATTCGCCATCAAACAAGGTATGTTCACGCTGGCCACCACCTATCTGATTGACATTATCTTGCAATACATCGCATACCTGTCGTTCACCGTGTTCGACACTACCTTGGGCCTGCACGCCTTGCTGCCCGACTTGATAAAACTTGTGGCATTCACCAAAGTGACCTACAGCATCCTGGTGCCACTGCTCTACAAACGGTTTGGATGGAAATGGCTCAAATACTCGTTCCTGCTGCCTATTCCACCCGCACAACCAACCCCTCAAACGCCATATCCACCTATTAAAACAACAAAAAAAGACGAATAATAGCAACCATTATGAAACGTACGATTTTTCTTACCCTACTGCTGACATGCATTTCGTTTGGAACGAAAGCACAGACATACACTGTGTTTTATCTGAAGGGAGATGTCAAATGTAAGCAAAACGGGAAAACCACAGTGCTGCAGGAAAAGCAGCAGGTGGCTGCCAATGCGACATTCATCCTTGAAAAGGACATGGCATTGATTCTGAAAGACGAAGCCAACTACCGTCTGCCCGTCATCAAAGGACCATGTAGTGGTCAATTGACAAAACTGGTGAAAAAGGAGAAGGCTACAGTTCTGGAACGCTCCGCTGAGTTTTTCTCCCACATAACGGGAAAAAGTCGCTCCGATGTGAAAGAGGAAGCGGACAATATGCGACAAATGGGCAGCATCTCACGCAAACCTGTCGTAGGACAGTCTCCTGAAGCGGAACGTGAGGCGATGAATAGAGAGATGGAATGGATGAAGATGATGCAAGAGCTGCTGGATGTGGAGAAAGACGTGGAAAAAATCATCGAAGAACTTGAGAATTAAGGTTTCAGAATTTTCTTTCACTTCTTAGTTTCTCCTTAATCCTTCAGTTTTTAGAACGACACGGGGTACTCAGGCAATCCACCTGAATACCCCGTTTTTTATAAAGTCGCCAAAACCTAACAGCTAAAGGCTAAAACCTAAAAGCTAAAAGCTAAAACCTAAAGGCTAAAACCTAAAAGCTAACAGCTAAAACCTAAAACTTGTTGTTCTCAGTTGTTTCGTCGCGTCCGCGACGGCCTCTTTTTTATATCCCAAGGGATATCATGTTGTTTACAGAAGTTTCGGATTTACATTAGGACGGCCTGAAAGGCCAATAAACCAATAGCCCAAGGCGTTGCCCTAGGTGGGTAATGGCGAGTACATGCGCCCTGAAAGGGCATCGAGCCATCAGCCCAGGGCAACGCCCTTGGGGTTTGAAATGTAATAACCGCGCCCTGTAAGGGCAAAAGCACGATAAATGCTTCAATGCTCTTGTCCTTTCAGGGCGCTGATATACAACAACTTCATTAAATCCGAAACTTGAGAAAGTTCAGTTGTTTAATGTTGTGCAAAGTTGTTTCCAAAATAACCTAAATCCTAAAACCTAAAACCTAAAACTTGTTGTTCTCAGTTGTTCCGTCGCGTCCGCGACGGCTCCTTTCAATCCCTACAGATAATGTTGTTTAATGTTGTGCTAAGTTGTTTCCAAAATAAACTAAAAGCTAAAACCTAAAAGCTAAAACCTAAAACCTAAATCCTATTTATACTTCTTCACGCGTTCGTCATTGATGATTCCTTTCCAGTTCAATCCGAATGCGAAATCATAGGTGTTGCCGTCCGTATCGCGGTAGCAGCGCATGTCCCGAGGCACGTCCTCTTGTTGCTCTTCCACCGCCTTCATGTCAGCAGGCATTTGCATCGGAAGCAATGCGGATGGCTCATGATTTCCACAAATGATGTCGAGCAATGCTTGATGCTGCACATTGAAAGAAATGAGAATGGCATCGGCGAAAGGCTCAATTTCCGAAAGCACAATAGGACGACCTGTCTCCACGACAACCACCACTGGACGTTCGCCCATCGCTTTCTTTGTGTCCACTACCATGGTCATGTCATCGCGGTTGTAAGTGGTGACTTTCTTCCCCTTGAAACTTCGGTTGGTGGTCTTTTCCATCGGGTCGCCACCAGCGATGCTGACTGCACGGGCGTCTGTGGCTGTATAGTCGGCATATTGCAGACTGAGTGGCATATAACCGTTGCCACCTTTTTTCACGTCCTGTGTGCTGTATCCGAAACCATTACTCGGTTCCTGAATAAGGCAGAGAGCGAAATCTGCTTGTTCTGGGTCTTTCACCACTTCGTAATATTTTCCCACCAACGCGAGGTCTATGGGTTCCACGGTCTTCTCTTCTGACACACCTCCCCACATGCCTGGAATAGCGGGGAAATGACGTTTAGGTACATACACCTTAGCCTTTTTATCGACTGGCAATGTGGCATTGCTGTGATTCTTGAGCATCACGATGGATTTGAGTTGCGCCTTGAATCCTTCTTCCATGAAATCTGGACGACCCACAATCCGTTGCGATTCTGCTGGGTCGAGATAGGGATTCTCAAACAAACCCACGCGGAACATATTGAGCAACAAGCGGCGGGCTGACTGCTCGAAACGGTCTCTTGCGCTGGCCTCGCCATATTCCTCACACCACATCCGATAGGCTTCCAACACGGGACCCATCTCATTGTTCCCACCGAATTGGTCAACACCTGCCTGCAATATCTTGTAATGGCGCTCGGCTTCAGTCAGGTGTTCCACTCCCCAGGGTTTGCCTCCCATTGGGCTGTCAAGCACTTTCATGTCTTTGGTGATGGCCCAGTCGGTGCAAATCACACCGTCGAACTTGGCTTCATCCCTCAGTTGCTGCTGTATCATCCACTTGCTGTAACTGCCACCCACATTCTCGCCCGATGGGTCTTGATTCCACAAGATGCTGTAGATGGGCATCACAGCGGATGCCATCTGAGTGCCTTCATCAAGTTTGAATGCGCCCTCGGTGAAAGGTCGTTTGTGCATATCGCGGTTGTTGCCGGGATAGACTGCGAACTTGCCCGAAGCGAAATGAGAGTCGCGTCCTCCTTCCTGAGCTCCGTAGCCATACCAATGCTTGACCATAGTGTTCACACTCTTCACTCCCCACCCTTTTGTCTCGGGTGTGGTTTGGAAAGCGTCGCAGTATGCCCTTGCCATGTCGGTGGCCAATTTCGGGTCTTCGCCAAAAGTGCCGTTGAAACGGAACCATCTTGGCTCTGTGGCGATATCGACCTGGGGCGACAAGGCTGTTGCAATACCTAAGGCACGGTATTCTTCTGAAGCAATCTCACCGAAACGATGCATCAGTTGAGGGTCAAACGATGCGGCCAGTCCAAGCGATGTGGGCCATAGGGAGATTTGCCCGCCTGCGCCAGCATTGAACTCCGCAGTGGCATTTGCCTCATGACGTGGGTCGGAACTGATGTTGACAGGTATGCCATGACCAAGGCCTTCCACGTATGTCTGTAAGTTGTTGTTCCATAAGGCCGCCACAACGGGACTCGCAACACTTGTGACTAATACGGCGCGAAGGTGGTCTTCATTCAAGAACTTCTTCTGCTCATAGGACAGGGCGGATAATATAGAATCTTTTTCCTCACCTTCTGCATCGATTGTTGCCAAGTCTCTGCTGGCTGGTACTGCTTGGTGGCTGCTATACAGCATCAAACCTGCTATTTCCTCTATCGACAGTTTGGACGCAAGGTCGGCAGCACGGGTCTGGGCGTCCAACCGCCAGTCTTCATAAGCATCGAGGGAGTCGTTGCGGTTGAGGTCCTTGAAGGCAAATCCATCGTCGGTCAGCAGTGTGACTCCTGAAGAGGGGGTATAACTCAGCGTTGGACCGCCTCGCTGCTCCACGAGATGAAAAGACCCGACTTGACGCTCTGTCCATTTTTGTCCGTCGCACGACGAAAGAAACATAATGGAAACACATGAAAGAAATACGGTGAGAAATGATTTTGAGTAGGTCATATTAAGTAATGTTTGGGATTATTCTGAAAAGAAAAACTTCATCCAGGTTTTGTACGATGGAGAGATGTGGCTACACACTAATATCCGAAAAACTTCTTGCAATAGTCACTCAGCGTCTTCTCATAGCGTTCACTGTAGTCTTTATCATTCCACAATGGGTGACCTGAGTTGGGATACACTATCAAATCATAACTTTTGCCAAGACTGTCGTATCGAGCTTGCAAAGCATGATAGTGGGCGGGTTTCACGATACCGTCCTTCTCTCCGTAAGCGAATATGGCTGGCAATGCTGTTGAATCAGTGATATAGCTGACGGGCGATGCCACCAGTTTGATACTGTCAATCCATTCACGTGAAGCCCCTGACACATCCATGCGTTTGCCCGTGCAACTGAACACGAAATTCTCCACATCCTTTTTCTCTGCTTTCTCGTCATACGGAAAGAGTACGCGGAAGTCTGCGGGACCCACCTTGATGGCTTCAAACTTAATCGGCAACGGATGTTGGCGGCTATAGGCAAACAACATGGCCAGATGACCACCTGCCGAAGTGCCTGCGATAGCCATCTGTCGGATATGGGCGCCTTGTTGGAGTGCATAACTATCTATATGACGGATACAACGCTCTATCTCGTCGAGCATGGTCATGAGCGAAACACTGTCCTCATTCAGAAGGCTATAGTTCATCGAGGCTGTGGCGTATCCCTCCTGCACCCATTTGTAGCAATCACCATGGTGGTCTTTCTTGTCACCACCAAGCCATGAACCACCATGAATGTAGAGAATGAGTGCCAGACTGTCTATGCGAGCTGATTCATGGGGCAAGTATAGGTCGTATGTGTTGTGGGCACGCTCTCCGTATGCTATATCCACAAACCGCTCGCCATACTCGTCATGCCATTTAGGCTTGAAGATATAGGCAACAACAATCGCTGCCAGAGCAATCACAGCTAATGCCAACAATGAGCATCCGCAGCCTTTTTTCAGACAACTTTTCATTCTCCTTTTTTATAGTTCATCTACTGAAGTTTCGGAAGTTATAAAATGTATACCACTTTCATCATTACTCACTCATCCATGCAAAATTACAAAAAATCAATGAATTCAATAAGTCTTTCAAAATAAAAAGATAACTTTGCAAAAAACAATACTTTCCAAAATGAGAAACTTGTTATTCATTGTGGCAATATGCCTGTCTATGCCGCTGATGGCACAGCAAAACAAACAGTTCAAAATAGTAAAACAACTACCCATCACTGCAGTCAAAGACCAGAATCGCAGTGGCACCTGCTGGGCATACGCTACACTCGGGTACTTCGAGAGTGAAATCCTGAGGCGCACAGGCAAAACCTACGACCTCTGCGAGATGTTTGTTGTGAACAAGGACTATATGGATTGTGCCACACATTATGTGAGGATGCATGGCTACAGCCAGATCTCTGAAGGTGGCTCTTGCGACGATGTCTTAGAGGTCATCCGGCAACATGGCATCTGCCCGGAGAACGCCATGCCCGCTCCTGGGTCGCTGACGGGCGACTCGTTGGCCAACTTCAAGGTGTTCTTCCCTGAACTGGAGAGAACTGTGCGCAGCATCGTGAAAGAAGGTGCCAAGGAACCCACTCCGCATTGGAAAGATAATGTTCAGGCGCTCATTGAGTCGTACATAGGTCAATGTCCAGAGACTTTCTCCTACCAAGGTAAGACTTATACACCAAGGTCGTTCGCCGACCAATTAGGGCTTGACTTCGATGAATATGTCAGTCTGACGAGTTTCACTCATCATCCACTCAACAAATGGTTCATCATTGAGGCTCCTTATAAATGGCGCTTGAAACCCAGTTACAACATTCCCATTGACCAGTTGATGGAAGTGCTCGACAAGGCCATTGATGCTGGCTACACTGTGGCTTGGGGCGGTGACGTATCTGGTGACTTCACTCGCACTGGCTTGGCGATGTTGCCCGATGGTCTGACGCCTACCCAGCAGATGCGGCAGGAGCAGTTTGATGACTGGCGCTTCACTTACGATCACGTCATGCTTATCTATGGCAAGGCTGTAGATGAAAACGGCAAGCCCTACTACATGGTGAAAAACTCTTGGGGAGAATCTGGTGATTACAAAGGTATATGGTACATGTCGCGCGACTACATGACGTTAAACACCACATACCTCTTCCTAAACAGAAATGCGCTACCCCACAACTTACAAGAAGCCATGAAGGTTCACGCATTCTGATGAGTTTCTGTATGTTCTCATGCCGCCGGCTTGTTGTCTGCGGCATTTTTCTTAACTCTTAATTCTTAACTCTTAATTCTTAACTCTTACCTCTTAACTCTTAACTCTTACTACTATCGTCCGCACGATAGTGCTTAACTCCCTTTTTAACTCCCTTTTTTTTAACTCCCTTTTTAATTCCCTTTTTAATTCCAAAAACATCACTTATTTAACAAGCACTTTTTTCCGTGTTCCGTCCGAAGAACGGAGGATATAGATTCCGGAGTTGGGAGTGGATTGTACGATACGGCCGCTGAGGTCATACACAGCTTCGGGCTGATTACCATTCTCTATGCCATCGCTTTTCACCTTCTCTATGCCTGATGGGTCACTGTCTTCTGCAAGGTCAACATAGTCGGAAGCCATACCTTCAAGGTCTGTGGTGATGGCCATGATTTGTTCGGCCGAAAGGGCGTAATTGTAGATACGGACATCGTCGAAATAGGCTTTCAGCAATGGGTCGGCGTCAAATTGGCTTCGACCGAGATAGCAAACAGAAGGCTGTATGTCGGAGGGACGGACAGTGAATTGGTCGGAAGCAGCAACTTCCTCACCATCAACGTAAATACGTACTGCGACCTTGCCCTCAGAGATAGGATTGATGGTCACAGCCACATGCCTCCATACGGATGCCCTCAATTTACTGGTTCCGAGTTTCTGCTCCTCTCCATTTGATGGCTTCATCACAAAACTCATCTCCGAGCCATTATTTGGAGTGAGAAAGAAGTAGCTGTCGGTTCCGTTACCAAAGTCGAACAATCGCATCCAGCTGTCACTTGTGGTAGACAAACGCGTCCACATCGCAATAGTCATGGCATCACTCTGGGCAACCGAATATGGCAATTGTACGTAACTCTTCTGGTCGGAGAGGTTCAGGGCCGATATTCCCGATTTCTTCAAGAGATTTGTCGTCGAGTAGTGTTCTGTCCCGTAAAGCGAAGCGTCGAGATGGTTGGCGGTATTGTCGGCAAGATTACCGTCGAACTGCAATTGGCAAATCAGACCTTCGTCTGGAATCAGTGTCACAGGGTCTGTGGCTTCCGAGGCCACGGAACGGTTACCTGCATAATCCACTGCGATGACCTTATAGGAATACTCGTGACCAGGAACAGCAATGTTGTCTACAAAAGATGTCAAAGTGTCGCCACGTCCAATGGTGTTCCAAACGCCGTTGTCACTGCGTAATACAGTGTAGGTAAGTGGGTCTTCGTCCTGAGGGGCTGTCCATCGGAGGCTGATGCTGCCTTGACGGCGAGTGGTGAAAAGAGAAGTGGGTGGCTCTGGAGCGTTCGTTTCGCATTTGGCGTCAACGGGTTGGAAGCGCCAGAGGAAGCGTTTCAACTCTCCTTCTGTGACATCCTCTTTAGGTGGGTCAACCACCTGAAGGACTGTACCAGAGTTGGTAGAGGGGCAATAGAGGTATTTGTTGCTGTAGCGGTTGATGATATAATAATATCCGTCCTTGGCATATTTCAAGAACCATTGTTCAAGGTCGTTGTGGTCGCCACGCCAGCAAATGATTGTGGCGCCGGAACGGAGGTTCCAGTTCTTCAAGTTGAGATGGTAAGAGGTGTTGCCTGCATTGTCTATGGTGTGGAACGAACAGTCACCGTTAAGCTTCTGTGGCTTTATCTCCCAGTGTTGGGAGGTTCCCGAAGTCTTGCGAGTGACACACTGGATGTTGTCGGTTCCGTTCATCGTAACCAGTTTCTTCGATGAGAGGTTCATAATCTGGTATGTGCCGTTGATGATGCCTGGGGCCACATCCTCGCCACTCATGATGTTGACGAACAACTCTGCGTTGATTTGGCCTTGCTGGTAGCCTGTGCCGCCTGGCAATTCGTATGTCCACGAACGTGTTGGACCATAATCATTGAAGAACATATCCTTGCCTACACTGAGGAAGGTGAAGGTGGAATTGTTGGCCTGGCGTTCCGACGAACCGAGGAAACCATGAACCTCACCCGTCTTTTCGTTGCGATAAACGGCACCAGATGTCCAGTGGCCACGGTCCTCGCCATATCCGATGCGAACGCCTTCCTGACTGTCGCGGCAGAACTCACCACGAGCCTTAGAGTCAAAGCCCCACCAAATGCCTGTCTGCATGCCATAGTTCACACCCACGATGGCCTCGCCTACATTGTGAAGCTCGTCGTTGGTCGCCAGTTTGCCTTCAGCACGTACTTTCGAGAAGAAGTTGGCGTAGGTGGAAAAGGCGCCGGCCAATTGGTGGGTGTTACCTTCATCAATGACATCACGAAGGTCTACATACCAGTCCCAGGCACGGTCGCAGTTGAGGGTGTTGCCTCCACAGAGGCGAATGCCGTCGAAGAAGGGGTCTTCGCGTATCAAACGACAGATAGCGATGAAATCTTGCTTCCACCAGTACTTGTTCTCGTCCAAGTCGGGTTCATTGTAAGGCGAGATGGAGATAATCTTCATTCCCTGGTCCTGGCAGTATTTCACACTGGCTTTGATGACTTTGTACCACTCCTCCACTTTCCTCGTATAGTTTTTGAATCCAGTGGAACCGTCTGACAGTTCACTCGACATCGCACCGTTGTCGCAGTTGATGTTTGCCTCGGTCACTCCTGTGAGTCTCAAGTGGTTGATTCGGCTTTGAAGAAACCGCTTTTGGGTGTTGGTCAGTTCGTATGTACCATCATCATTGGTCTTCACAAGGTAAGTCGGTTGAAAGGACAAACGACCCGTACTGAAGTTTTCCTTGCCGATATAATTGATGCCTCGCTGTACATTGCCTTCCGAGTCCCAAGCCGTGTCCATACCCCAATTCACGGGAAAAGACTGCCCTGGAGCGGTCAAATCGAAAAGGATTGTG
>JAFXVU010000037.1 GCA_017534705.1 Bacteroidaceae bacterium | reverse complement strand
GTCAACGTTGTGTGAACTTCCATGGATGTCGGTTTTCCGTCTTTCATGAAATAGACCATCACGTTGTTCTTCTGAGCCTCGACATACAACAGGTCGTTGATGGGCAATTGGAGGTCTTCGCCCCTGACGGTGGTGTCATGCACCGTGACGATAATGTCTGTTTGTTCTTCCGTGGTCTTGTTGAGCAATGTCTCCAATTGGTTGCGCAGATAGCGGTAATAGTTGAGACCCACCGAGCAGATGGTGATGATGACACCGATAATGAGAGTCCAGTAGAGGAACAACAGACATAAATCGAGTGTAATCGGATAATGGAACACTAATGAGAAAACGAAGAAATTGCAGATGCCGATAAACAGTATCATGAGCAATACCGATAAGGCTTCATGCCAGACACGCCAAGGTGAGATGCTTTTGCGCACAGGGCTAACCGCAAGCCCGAATCCCCAGCAACATCCGAAGGTAACAGCGCCGAAGAGCAGTGCAACCAACAGTTTGTTTCCTTGATACAAGCTGAATCCGAAAGGTTGCAACAGGAAGAGAATCAGAAATACGATGGTGGAATACATCAAGCAATCTCTCAACCAGTGACTGCTCTTTGGGAATGGATATTTGCGCGACAGAAATAACATGGCTCAATAATATGGATAAAACAGTACGAATGTGGCTACTCCATCACTTCGATGTAAAAACTGAAAGGACGGAAACCGTCGTTGCAACTGATCATCGCGCTCATGGGATTCTTCATCCAGCCATCGTAGAAGTTGCCTTCACCTCTGGCCAGCGACTCCACGAAAGGCTTCATCGAATCCCATGCGGAGGGGCACATGCCGTCAGGACACTTGCCGTCGATGGAAACCCACTGCTGGTTCTCCTTCACATCGCAGGTGTGCTCTATGGGATTCTCGTATTTCGACATGAGGTCGGTATAGACTGTCTGGCGGATAGCGGTGATTCGTACTTTGTGCATAATGGGAAAACTTGATTATCGAGGTGCAAATGTACGAATAATTGGAGAAAAATGCAAATTTCCAAAGAAAATGAGGGCTGGGGAAATATGCAAATAACTACATATAAATCCTTAAAAAACCTTTCATTACATGGGGATAATTACAAATTGTAGTTACTTTGCGGTATCCAAACTTTTCGCTTATGAAGAAATTGACAGACAAAGAACTTCAAATCATGGAAGTGCTGTGGGAAAACGGGCCTCTCTCGACCCGCGACATCATGCTCCATCTGCCTGACAACTCATCGCATTTCAACACCATCGCAACCTACGTGCGACGACTTGAGCAACACGACATGATAGGACACGAGGAACTGAGTCCACGATTCTACATCTACCACGCGGCAGTCACTCGCGAACAATATGTCTCATTCGAGAACAAAGAAAGCATCGACAGGTTCTTCGACGGTTCATACATGGACTTCATCTCCAGACTAGTGGAACACCATGAAGTGAGCATCGATGAACTGAAGGAACTCATCAGGATGGTAGAGGAGGAATAGTGTCTATGGGTGCATTTGTGGTATATATCCTTGAGTGGTCGGCTTGTCTGCTGGGATTCCTGCTCCTCTACAAGATGTGCTTCAGTGGCTCCACGTTCCATCGGTTCAACCGTTTCTACCTGCTTGGTTCCGTGGTGTTGTCGGCAATCCTGCCGTTAATCCACATCTCCATCTCGGAACAGGTGGAACCAGTGGCGGAGGCTTGCCGTACGGTGGCGATAGCAGAGGAAAGTCCCTTGAACGGGCTGAGCATCGAATCGGCGATGGACGCTGATACAGAAAACCTGACCACCACAGAGAAGGGAGCGATAGCCTTGCTTGTGATATACTTCGTGTATATCCTGATTCAACTCACTGGGTGGGGCAAGTCCTTTTTCAAAATGCTGCGCTTCATGCATGGCAAACGCCGTCGCAAGATAGGCAGATGGATTTGGTTGGTGGAACACAATAGCGACTATGGTCCTTTCAGTTGGATGAACTACATCTTTATCCCGGCTCACGAAATGGGTTTCGGGCGCAGGGCAAGCATGCGGCACGAGCTCTCGCACATCGTCCTGCTCCACCACCTCGACCTTGTGTTCCTGATGATTGGTGTCATCATCAATCCCACATGCTGGATAGTGATGAAAGAGATAAAGATAGTACACGAATATGAAGCCGACGATGAAGTGATCAATCATTACAGGATTCAGAGCCGTGACTATCAGCGCCTATTAATCATGCGGACAGTGGGAGCGGAGGCCTACGCACTCGCCAGTTCGTTTAACCTGAACATTAAAAAACGAATCATAATGATGAAGAAAAAACAATCACACTGGTGGCGCATGATATGGATTGCTGTCACCATCCCTCTCGTCGGCTTCACACTCATGGCCTTCTCCAAACCCAAGGAAGCGCTGAAGGAAGTGGTTGACAACACTGTCCGAGTCATCGAGCAACCCATCGCAGAAATGATGAACGCTGAGGTGGCCGATTCCGAAAGCGTGCCTGCCATGGAAGAAAGCGAGGTCTCCCAACCTGCAGACAAGCCACAGCCAGTGGTGCCCGACGTGAACCCCGATGAAACCATCACGGGTAAAGTGAGTGGTCAAAATGGAGAACCACTCCAACTCGCCAACATTGTTGAGATTGACGAGTATGGACGTGTCATGGCTCATGCCCAGACTGACGCGAACGGCAAATTCTCGCTCAAGGTGGTCAACCCCAAACACAAGTTACGTTTCTCCTACGTGGGATATAAGACCAAGACGCTCGACATCAGTGGCGAGAAGATGGACGTGGTATTGGAACAAGCTATGCAATTGACGGATGTGCAGGTTGTGGCTTATCGTGCCAACACTGCAGATGCCGACAGTTCACGCTATCAGGAACATGCCTACCCCAACGAGGATGGAGTATTCCAAGTGGTAGAGCAAGCTCCGAAATACCCTGGAGAAACGGAAGGCATCATGACTTATCTGAGCCGCAACCTCCGATATCCCTCGGTAGCGCGCGAGATGCAGGTGGAGGCCGAGGTTGTGGTACGGTTCACGGTTGATAAGACGGGACTCGTGCGCTCGCCACAAGTTGTCAACGTCAATGCCCGAACTCCACTCATCACTGCTGAAACGGCGAAAGCCGCCAAAGATGGCAACCCGGATGCAGTGGAAGCCTCAAAGAATTACTACGATGCCATCGAGGCCTTGAAGGAAGAAGCCATCCACGTGGTACGCAACATGCCGAGATGGGAACCTGGACGACAAAACGGCAAACGGATAGACACCACGTATACTCTGCCCATCAATTTCAAACTGCAGTGATGCAGAGAACAGGTTCTACAATCCTTTGACCTTATACCCTTCGAAAAATTTGCGGGGCAAAACAAGTTTGATTTGTTTGCCCCGCATTTCCTATATAACGTCAGCTCGATGAATTCATGAGAATTCCCAAAAAGCTGCTTTTTACATAATAATTCATGATAAAATTGGTGTCTAATTTGTGGGCATTCATGTTTAATATCAACATTAATTGCC
>JAFXVU010000036.1 GCA_017534705.1 Bacteroidaceae bacterium | reverse complement strand
TAGATGTGGTGAAGGCCATGAGGCGTGGCAATCGGGAGGCGGAGATGGAGATACTCGGCCCTGGTTTCCATTCCAAAGACAAGACGCACAAATCGAAGAAGACCTACACGAGGAAGGCGAAACACAAGAATATGGAGGAATGACTCCGTTTCATGAATTAGCAAGGAAAACATTCAGCAAAACCAACAGATATGAAACGAACATTCATTGAAAAACTGCTTGTGGTCGGTGCATGGCTGGCACTGGTCGGCGGGATTCTTTTTGGCACTTTGGTCAGCAAAGGAATATGGGAATCCAGTCAGGATATGGCTTTTCCCGAGGCTGTATTCACTTTTATCGGAAGTGTGGTGGGCTCAGTAGGTATCTGGGCCATCCTATTGGAAATCGTCAGTCTGTCGGACAGACTGCGCGACATCGAGAAACGACTTAAAGAATAGGAAAAGGAGCAGGAATACACCCGCCATAAAATGGCGGGGCACAGCACTGCATGATAGCGGATACGAGGTACAGCGTTGCTACGGGACACAGCACTGCATAATAGCGGATACTGGGCTCAGCACTACATGGTGGCGGATATTCGAGAAGCCTATTCTTTGTCCCTATTTTTCCCCATTAACAGCACTTCGGCCCTGACGGGGTAGTGGTCGCTGGGTGTTCGGGCGACGTATGGAAGGATACGGATGCTGTAGGGGTCAACGGGCGGGTCGACCTGTCCTTTGGGTTTTGAGCGGTAGGTGTCGGTGAGGATGGCGTACTTGTCAACCCTGAGGGAAGGCGAAACGAAGATGTGGTCGATTCGACTTGTTGTGAAGCCAGCAGGTTTGAAATCGTTGAATGTGCCATTGGGCGCATAGCGGAAGCGAGCGCTCTGATAAGCATCGTTGAAGACACCTGAACTGACGATGTCGCGGTATTCATCACTGTTCTGGTCCACATTGAAGTCGCCGACAAGGATGGCAGGCAGTTTGTCGCCAAACTCCTTCATCTTCTCCATCACCAATCGGGTTGACTCCATACGTGCCTTTTTTCCGACATGGTCCATGTGGAGGGAGAAGAACAGGAACTCTCTTCCACTGGGTATATGCTTGAAACGGCCCCAAGTGCAGATTCGAATGCAAGCGGCATCCCATCCCAAGGAAGGTCGGTCGGGTGTTTCAGAGAGCCAAAAGTCGCCATGTTCGATGACCTTGAAAAGGTCGGTTCGGTAGAAGATGGCAGAATGCTCTCCAGCCTCCTTTCCATCCTCACGTCCCAAGCCGAAGTAATCGTAACCTGGTAGCAGTGCTTTCAGGTCGTCGAGTTGTCGCTTGAAACCCTCTTGTGTGCCGAAAATCTCGAAGCCGTGCGCATAGACGAGTCGTGCCAGCCACGGGCTGCGCTGTGTCCATCCGTTGCCGTGGATGGAGTCGTCGCGGTTGATGTAGCGCAGGTTGTAAGTGGCCACCACAATCCTTGCCGGTTTTGGCCGTGCTTGTAGTGAAGTCAGGCAAAAGGATAGCAGGATGAATATGCCGATAAAGCGTTTCATAAGTCGAACACGCTTTCGACGTCGCCTTTCTTGGGTTGGCGTAACCTTATGGTGCCATGTTTCTCCTCGTAGGCGTTGACGAGCAGTGACAGTCCTTTTGTGAAGATGTCCTTGATGGCGATGTTCTCCTTGTCGGCGATGGCTCGCACCTTGCTCATGAGTTCGGCGTTGATGATGGTGCATATGCGCTCCATCTTCACTTCCGACTTCTTTCTTCCGCGGCGTGCGGTTTCGTTCTTGCTGTTCTTGTTGTCCTCAGTCTGAGTGTCGGAGACATTTCCAGTCAACCCGTTAAGCAGGGCATCCATGGAAGAAGGGTTGATATTTTTCATAATGTTCTTGTTGGTTGCTATAGGTTGTCGTTAAGAATTTCTATGATTGTTATTGCAGAACCGGAAGAGGGTTGAGTCATTCGCCAAACATTTTCAAGAGTTCCTCTGTAAAGGCCTTGTAGTCCTTTGCGCCGTTGCTTCTGGGTGCATACTCCACAATGTTCTTGCTTTCGAGCGGTGCCTCGGCGATGGTGACGTTCTTGCGGATTTTGGTTTGGAAGACCAGTTCGCCCAGTTGTGCCCTCATGCCTTTCTCAATCTGCTTGCTGAGGTTGGTATTCTCCCATCGTGTGATGAGAATGCCCGTGACGTGTGCCTTGGGATTCAGACGTTTGCGCACCATGTCGATAAAGTTATTGATCATGGTGAGTCCTTTGAAAGGCAGCACCTCAGCCACGAGTGGTATGATGATTTCGTTGGAGGCAGTGAAAGCATTGAGCGTGAGCAGTCCGAGCGATGGCGGACAGTCGATGAGGATGTAGTCGTAGTTGTCCTTGACCTCATCAATGAGTTCGGCGAGTATTCGCTCGCGCGCCATGGCGGAAGCCAGTTCGAGGTCGGCCATAGCCAGTCCGAGTGAAGCAGGGACGAGATGGAGGTTGGGACTGATATCGACCACGGGCAAAGATTCGTTGCCTACGAGGGCGTTGTAGATGGAGACATCGGATTCGCCATGGAGGAGGCTAGCTGTGAGGTTGGCTTGTGCGTCGAGGTCAATGACGAGTACTTGTTTGCCTTGAGAGGCGAGAATAGAGCCCACGCTGGCTGTGGTAGTCGTCTTGCCCACTCCACCCTTATGGTTGGCGAAAGATATGATTTTCACATCGTTTTTCATTTTTCTTTTTGGTAAGATGTTGATAATTTCTTTTTGGTAAACTAATTCGTATGCAAATATATAAATATTTCATGAAACAGCAAGGGGAAAGAGGGGATTTTTAGCCGCCAGTTTCCAGCTTTTAGGTTTTTAGGAAGTATGGAAACAACATGGAACAACAGGAAACAACTTTTTTCATCAAGAGAATTGCCATATAAAACAACAACGTCGCGACGCGACGGACAACATAATAACACGCTACAGACTTAAACACCCCACCCCGCCTTTCAGGCACCCCTCCCCTTAAATGGGAGGGGAGTTTAGCAGCCTTTCCCCTTAGATGGGAGGGGAGTTTAGTAGCCTTTCCCCTTAGATGGGAGGGGAGCTTAAGCTTTAGATTAGGTTGCGGGTTTTCAGTTCGAGGTATTTGTTGATGACATTCACGGACAAGGCCTCGGGCGAGGTCAGTAAGGTGTGGATGCCGTTCTTGATAAGTGTGGATGCGATTTTGCGCTGTTCGTAGAGGTATTTCTCTGCAATTACCTGTCGGTAGTAATCCTCTACGGTTCTCGGCTTAAGCGTCACGTAGTCGGACGTCTCCATGTCCTTGAAGAAGACGACGAGCAAGCAATGCTGACGCGCCAGCTGCCGCAGGTATGGCAACTGCCGCTCCATGGCATTGGGGCTGTCGAAGTTGGTGTAGATGATGAGCAGGCTGCGTTTGCTGATATGCCTTCTCACGGCCACACAGAGTGCGGAGTAGTCGGTTTCGCCGAAGTCGGTGTGGTGAGCGTAGAGCAATTCGAGTATGCGGTGCATCTGGTCGCCTCGTTTGTCGGCAGGCAGTATGGTGTTGGCGTTCTCGCAGAAAGGTAGTATGCCCGCCTTGTCCGACTTCTTGAGGGCGATATACGACAGGACGAGGGAGGCATTGATGGCGTAGTCGAGCAGAGTCATTCCATTGAATGTCTGCTGCATGATTCGTCCGCTGTCGATGACATTGTAGATATTCTGCGACTTCTCGTCCTGATAGACGTTCACCATCAGTTGGTGTCGACGCGCGCTGGCCTTCCAGTTGATGGTTCGGAAGTCGTCGCCCGCCACATAGTCCTTGATTTGTTCGAACTCCGTGTGGTTGCCTACCCGCCTTATGCGTTTGACTCCCCTTTCGGTGAGAGAGTCGCTAATGGCCATGAATTCATACTTCTGGAGCATCAGGTAAGAGGGATAGACCTTGACCACTAATGGGTCTCCCAGGGTGTAACGCCGCTGTATCATTCCCGTGACCGTGGACACGAACACCCTGATGCGCCCGAAGTCGTACATTCCACGCTGGGTGGGGCGTAGTTTGTAGTGCAAGGTCTTGCCCTCGCGTTTTTTCAGTCGCAGTTTATAGGAGATGTCCCTTCGTTGGAAAATGACCGGCGCCTCGTCGATGACCTCAAGCCAGACAGGAAAAGCGTAGCTGCTTTCCAGACGTACGGCCACATCGTTGTCGTCGCCATTGGAGAAACGCTCAGATGCTGTCCGGAAAGCGTGCATTCTCTTTCCCTCATAGAGCATGACCAACTCTGTGAGGAGCAACACAGCAAAGGCAACGAGCAATCCTTTCCCGAAGGTGAAACACCAGGGAAAGAGATAGCCCAGGCCGATGATGAGAATGATGGCCGTGAGGGTGATATAGAAACGTCTGGTCAGGTACATTATTCCTTGTTTTGTGGTGTTACGCTTGTGCCATGGGTGTAGAGCGGTTATTTGGGCACCTCTACCTTGTCGAGCAGCCTACGTGCCACTTTCTCTGGCGTGTAGCCTTCCATCTCCGCGTCGGCGGTGAGGATGAGTCGGTGCTGGAGGATGGCAGGAGTGACACACTTCACGTCGTCGGGTGTGATGAAGTCGCGTCCTTGCAGTAGTGCGAACGCTTTGGCCGACTGGAGCATGGCCACCGCGGCACGTGGGGATGCGCCGAGATAGACAGCGCGGCTCTTTCGGGTCTGCTGGCAGATATCAACGATGAACTTCATGAGCGAAGGATC
>JAFXVU010000035.1 GCA_017534705.1 Bacteroidaceae bacterium | reverse complement strand
TCCTTTTTCAGTTTGAGTTTACGGTGCTGCACGGCGGAAACGGAGATGCAGTAGATGTTGCCGATGGCACGGTTGCTCAGTTGCAGGCGTGTGAGGATACACAGATGGATGTCGTCCTCCTCCATGTCAGGATACGCCTTGCGGATGCGGGCGAAACGATCACCGTCGATGGCGTTGAGCGTGCGTTCCACTTCTCCCCATTCGCGCTGGGTCAATGTGATACGCGCCTCGCTGCTCTGGTTGAGTTTCTGCACCACTTCCGTCCGTTGCAGGATATAGTTCTGCAAGAAAGCTATCACCTCGTCGGCCTGTCGCAACCGCTCCTGCTGACTTTCGGCTTCCTGTTGTAGCATACGGTTCTTCTGTTCGTTGAGCCTCTGTTCATTCTCATGGCGTTCCGCCTCATGCTCCCGTTGTTGGTTAAGCATCTGCATCCGATAGCGCATAATCAGCCAACTTGCCACACCCAACAGCAACAACACAGCCACGATTCCAATGAGCATCCTGCGGTGTAGTGCCGAAG
The DNA here is from genome assembly GCA_017534705.1 of Bacteroidaceae bacterium. Lineage (GTDB taxonomy): Bacteria > Bacteroidota > Bacteroidia > Bacteroidales > Bacteroidaceae > RUG11857. The sequence goes on along the minus strand of JAFXVU010000035.1, from coordinate 11,813 downwards.
TATAAGCCAAGTGTTCATTCTCGAGTTCCTGTCTTAAGGCGGCCTGATAATAACCGTCTTTCTGCTCCATTGCCTTGAAGTAGAGTTCTTCGGCCTGTTCAAAAGCCGAATCAATCACTTCCACAGACTCTTCAGCACCGAATCGGGTGGCGGCAATCTTCGCCAGACTGCTCTGCACGATATAAGCGGCGTGGATGTCGTCACTGGGTGTCATCTGACGGTAAATGGCTTCTGCTTTGTCCAAAGAGTCGAGTTCCATATAACAACGGCCCAAGACTTGCAGCACCCCTTGCAACAGTTCTGGTGTAGCCAAGGCTTTGGCCCGCAAGGCATTGTCGAGCGCTTGATGATAGTCCTCCTTCGCCCAGGCGATATTGGCAAGACTCGTCAGTGTCTGGCAAACGAGGTCGTCCATACTGTCTCTCACAGCGATGTCATACGCCCGTCGAGTCAACGAGAGAGCCTCGTCGAACGAACCTTCGGTATTGTAAGCCAACTGCGACGCATACGTCCCGGCATAGTCGAGCAGGATGACATGGTTGCGCTCGTCATCGGGATGCCGCTCATAAACCTCTACGGCCCGCTTTGCCAAGCGCAAGGCCTCCTCTGTGTTGCTCCACGACAACGACTCGGCCAAACGTTGGCATGCGATGTAACACGTATGCCAGTCGGCTGTTGCCTCCGCCTTACTGATGGCGGTGCGTAACAATTTCTCGCCTTGCATCACGCTGTCGCGGTCGAGGGCTTCCTCCCCAGCCGTCAGGCAGTCCTTGGCACTCATAGAGACCAAGTCATCGCCCCTGCCACTGGTACATGCGCATAAGACGAGACAAAGAAATGATAGTATTATAATGATGTGTTTTTTCATTCCGTTGTTGTTTTTCTGTCGCCCCTATCGAGGCTATAGCATGCGAAAAATGTCGTAATTTCGCAGCGGGATGATTCCCTTTTGCAAAGTTACGACATTATTCTTTTCATTGTTTCTTTTACCTATGGAAAACTTTTATAACTTTCATTTTCATAAGTATCAAAGAATCATCGGAATAAGAAAAGTCGGCCTTATCGACCTATGGAAAATTTTTGTTCCTACCATGGAAAATGGTTCTGAAAGCCATAAGGAGGGCAGGAGTCAAGAAGTGGACTGGCGCCAAGGCGACATTTTATCTGGTCAGGGTACCGCCCTCGGGGCTTCTTCATCAATGAAATGCAGTGAGTGTATAACCATTTAGTCAGAAAATGGATATTGAATGTGTTGATGTCATGACACAACAGGGGAAGAGGATTATCTTATCCTTCCACTCGACTCATTCCTGGCCTCTTGCCACAGCCGTCCGTCTCTTTTACCCAAAATGCCATCTGCATGTGGCCTGAATGACTTGTTGTAGGTCTGGACAAACCGAGGCTGACGATTCGTCATTATGGGGTGGGCTTTTGGTAACCAGTATATAGGTGGCGCTTCTTGAAGCAGTTACCCATATTGTATTAATTAGGATGCTTTCATGTCACAGCCGTTTTGTTCATTTCCGATTCAATTTGTAGACCGTCCGTCTTGGTACCAAATCGTTTCCTTGCCTTGCTCTCATGGCTGGGGAAAAACCATTAGGTAAATATGCGTAGCCTGTCCTGACGGATGGGTTCTTTGTTTTTTCCCGACATCGTCCTATCGGTCTTGACTTTGCCTTTTGTACTTGTTGAAGTTGCCATAGAGATAATGGGTGTCAACGGACTTTTCAGGTGTGACATACGGACTATCCTATTGCGTCGTGATGACTCCATGGACATACAGTTTGGAACAAGGGATGACAACAACATTGTCACACCTGTTTAGTTACGCTTTCCCTGCAGCCTTTAAAGGTGAACAATAACGGATCCCAATGGATTCTCACAACAACATCTTATGGCGAAACGTGCCTTGTACTCCCAGCGGATTTCATGCGACATACTCCAAAGGGGCTACGATTACTGCGTTTCGCGTTTTCTCGTTTCATACAAGGCATCTTCACGGACGTTACGGGCAACATGCATTGATGTGCTTGCACACACCCCCATAAACGCAACTGCGTAGCCTGATACGCAGTTCATGAAATGACCATGCGAGGAAGTGGGGTAGCCTAATACCCCACTTGGTCGCAAACTGCGTTTTCCTCCAAGTGGGTAGCCTAATACCCACTTCGCGAAATGCTGTCACATTTTCACTCTGTGGGAAGCCCTCTGTATGTGCAAGCACGAGGGCGTGAAAACATTCGGGATAAAAACACTGTAAGGCCTTGTCCTGGCTTTTCAACAATAGGGGTGAAATATAGGGGAGAAATCCTGCCTTTCGGAACGGATAACGGCAAAAAGAGGGAAAGGGGGAACAGGTCTTCTTTCCTGCCCCCCCTTTATAGACATCGCGGATGGATGATATCGCTTGTGCCCGACTTTGCCTTGGACTGGTCATGCCACACCTGAAACCGCTAATCCCCGCGGTTGTCTCCATCCGCCTTCACCCCGTTTCCAGCTGTGGCATGGGAAACCTCCCGAGCGGGTGCGGCCAAAGGCTTGATGACGGGATTGTATGTGAAGAACGTGTTCTTGATCGTCTTCTGTGTGGTGAACCAGACAGACAGGCATTTCAGTGTGTGGACGGTGGTGCGGTTGGTGGGAACGGATTGCAGGATGCCCATCCTGTTGAACTCACCTACTATGCGGATGGCGGTCTTCCTGTTGCAGTTCCACATCTCCGAGAGCTCACCCTTGGAGGCAATGAACTGGCCTGGCTGTAGGACAGCTGAAAAACCCTTCCCCGACACCGCGGTCTCTTCCTTGACAGCCATCTTGAGGAAGGTGTGGAAGCACTTCATACGGTTGATGCCTTGAAGGTCGTTCGACAGGTACTCGTACTGGGCGTCATTGAGCATGACGCTGTATCTGATGTTCGTGTAATTCATTATGGACTTCGTTTTTTATGGAAGCGGGACAGCGATGTCTCACCTCATGACATAGGACAGAATTGTTCGGTCCTCGGTCATGGCATGTATGGCACATAGATTGATTCGTTGGGCTGCAGCCTCCCTCTTGTTCTTTATCATTTCCAGGTTGTCGCCAATGGCAACGTTGGCACCAAAAGCTTCAATGTACTCATTCAACGCTTTCTCCATCATGTAGTAACCAAATCCAGAATTAGCCCAGCTGATGGCTGCATTTGTGGCCACCTACTCAAAGTTAGTTAAATTACTCATCTTTATCACATAGATTTAGTTGTCGTTCAACTCTTACGACCTCGTCTTCCGACAACAGACCGAACCGGTAAAGTCCACCTTGTCGGATATCGTTTCCGTTTTTGATGATGTCCTCAATCCAGATATTACGGGCTTCCTCTCCTTTGACAGTGCCCGTTTCCTCCATATAGTTTTCCTCTGGCTGAACACACTGAGACGTAAGCCAGGGAAGGTATTTCGCACCGAACTGTTTCAAAATGTCCTGGACATCGAACTGGTAGTAACTTGACTTATAGACAGAAGAATACTTGCCGAAATACAGCATCATCTCGTAGAGGGTGCACCTGTTGCCGTAAAGACCCAAAAACAGGTCTGCTGCGATTCTCGCCGCATCAGTAGTGAATTTTTCCTTAGCGGAACTGAGATTATATATGCCATGGTATTGACTCATTAATATCGTGTTGGCGACACCACGCGTTTCATAACATGCATCAACATCTCGTAGTCTGATGCAAGGCTGTTCGAGACACTTGGGCTGGTAGGTCAGGCAGTATCCCCAATGTGAAGGATTGAAAAACTTGTGCAGCTTTTGCACTGTTGGGAATACCCTCATGAAGAGTTCAGCGTCCTTTCCTATTGGCTGCCTCAATTGTGGCCGCGATTTCCCGGTCGATTTCTTCCTGTGCTGCCCGTCTGTTGTCAGCGGGAGTTGGTTGTTGGCTATATCTGTTACTGTTTCCATAAGTGTTGTCGTTGAATTTGTTGTCCTGTGCTGCCCATCTTCTCAACCTTAGTGTCACATCCCAGGTTTTTTGTATCTCAAAACGCATTTTCGTGCCTGACTTGTTAGGTTCAGTCCAGTAGTCGAAGAAATCATCTATCATCTCCTCTCCATACTGGTTGACAAACGGCGTCAGCGTATGATAAAACCTTTCTTTCCTGCTATCAAAAGTAGAGCGATTGACGGCTTTAGCCCTATCTCTCACATTGTTCTCATAAGGAACATCATTGTTAATGACATTATCATTGATAATATCATTTATATTGTCATATTCATTATCACCTGCATTTGCATCCATTTGCTTCTCGTTGGATGCAAGTGAATGCAATTGGATGCTTTTGTTCATTGACCACTTCTTGTTGGCAGCTTCTTTTCGCTTGTTGCTGATCTCAACGTATTTCTTCGAATCACGGTCTATTTGGGCTTTGATCGCTGAAAAAACGATGGCCAGTGTCCTATTGTCTGTGACGAATTCCTTGCCGTCAGACACGTAGCGAAAGAGGGCCTTGAACAATTGCCCAGCCTCCTCATCTGTCAGGAAATCGACCTGTTTGGCAGTGTCAACATATAATATGAATGATTTCTTCTCCATAGTGTATTCCCTCCTTACTTCTTTCGTCTGTGGTTCTCGTTGATGAGCCATCTCGATGCATCGGCATCAATCTCGGCTATCGTCTTCACTGGATTCTGGCGAAGCCACTCGTCGAGCAACACACGCTCGAAATAGACCTTTCCTCCATTCGGCTTGTAGTGCGGGATCTGTTGGTTACTGGTCAACTTGTAGAGATAAGACTTGTTGACGTTAAGATATGTTGCAGCTTCATCCATCGACAGGATGTCCTTGCTGTTGGCAAGCATCTCCCTGAGAGAGTTCACCTGCTGCTCGAGGTCGTCAATGCGTTCCTCGATACCCTTTTTGGGGCGTTTTTCCAATGTTTCCATGATTTACGTCTATTATCTTTGTTTATTGTTTTTGCCGCAAAAGAATAGACTTTATTACCGTTCGCCCTATTTTTCCACAAAAAAGTCATTTATTAACATTTAAAGACTTGAAAAGTCTCAAAAGTGTTAATAAAAGACTTGACGAAAAGAATCCCGCTATGTTTTGGGGGCTCAGCCACACCGTAAACTCATGCTTATATTTGTGTAGAGTAGAATCAAGGTTAATCAAATTCAACACAGTAACCAATCACTTCAAAACCTATAACCAGAAATTGTACATGGCAAAAATACAATTATCTCCCTGAAACCATCATACAGTGATTATTATTTGTAACTATGCAAATAAACGCGCAATATATTTTAATTGGAAATTTTGACTTCCTTTGACTTCATTAACACCTTATTAACACCCTAGAGTAGAAATATTAAATGTAACATTCTGATATAAAGCAACTTATAAATAATTCAAATTCTCGGAGGAAGTACAAGGATAGTCATGAGTTATAATTATTGTAATAACCTTTTAAGTTTAACTATCCAAAAAGTGACAACCTTTTTCAGTAAAAGTCAATCTCGTTTTTTGGCAATGACAATGTTTTAAAATGTCATATCCATGAAACATTTTTGCATATAACATTGTATAGAAATACAGAAAACACCCCGTAAATCGCCCGTCAAGACGCATTTTAATGCAAATTTTGCATATTTAACTTTATTTTAACATTTATCATGAAACATTTGACATGCCAAGAAAGAGGACTCTGTGACCTTAACCATTGGCTTCGCCTAAAATGCTCATGCTCGGCAATTGCAAACTAGTTTTCATTGCTCTCGCTTAATCGCATTTTTGTCCGTTTTGTAATTCTCATACATTCATTGAACTGACGTTAATAAGTTCGTATAGATGTGACATTTGTGAAAAAATCCGTGGTTTTCTTTGAGTTTTCAAAAAACAGTTGTAATTTTACAGAAAAAACTAACGCAAGACGGGAATAGCAGTAATAATGTCCATATTCACCGCCACAAATGTCCTGTCTGCGCCAAACTAACCATACGATATGCAGACAATGATTATTCCTCTGGTTTTCGGTATAGGCACCCCTGAACTGGTGTTGATAGCTTTAGTGTTCCTGTTGCTTTTTGGTGGCAAGAAAATACCCGAACTGATGAAAGGCCTCGGCAAGGGCGTGAAGAGTTTCAAGGACGGCATGAATGGAAAGATTGACGAACCTGACGAATCCGCCACAGGAACAGAAACGACCAAGAAAGAGGAAAAGACATCCGAGTAGGAGGGGAGTGTGGTGATGGACGAGAACCAACAGACATTCTGGGAACATCTCGATGTGTTGCGGGGAAGTCTGCTCAAGATTCTCGCCGCAGTAGTGTTGGCGGGTATTGTGGCCTTCTTCTTCAAGGAGGAATTGTTCAACATCGTCCTCGCGCCTTCGAACAGCGACTTCGTCTTCTATCAGTGGGTAGGAGGCGTTGAGTCTTTCAGCCTTCATTTGGTGAACACAGGATTGACTGAGCAGTTCATGGCCCACTTGAATGTGTCGATGACTGTTGGTCTTCTTTGTGCCTCTCCCTATGTCATCTATGTGTTGTTCCGCTTCGTCGCGCCTGCGTTGTACGAGCAGGAGAAGAAATATAGTGTGCGCTTGGTACTCTGTTCCTATCTGATGTTCATGGTGGGGTTGTTGGTCAACTACTTCGTGATCTTCCCCTTAACAGTGAGGTTCTTGGGTACATATCAGGTGAGCGCGGATGTGGAGAATATGCTGACGCTTAAGTCCTATATCGGTACGTTGCTGACGATGAGCATTGTCTTCGGTGCGTTGTTCGAGATACCTGTGGTGTGCTGGTTGCTCGCCCTTTTCGGTTTGCTTCGTCCAGAGTGGATGCGCCGTTACCGTCGTCATTCCATCATGGTGATTCTGGTGCTTGCAGCAGTTGTGACACCCACCACAGACGTCTTCACGTTGTTGATTGTTTCGCTGCCGATATGGCTGCTCTATGAGATGAGCATTTGGGTGGTGGCAGCCACAGTGACGAAAAAGGTAAATAAGTAATTCTAAAAGTAGTATATATGTTGAGAAAAACACGAATGTTTTTGGCGGCAGTCGCTTTTGTCCTGGTCACTCTCCTCTTTCTCGACCTGACAGATAACTTGCGCCATTTGTTTGGCTGGATGGCCAAAATTCAGTTTTTACCAGCCTTGCTTGCCATGAACTTGGTGGTTGTGGTAGCATTATTGCTGTTGACCTTGGTTTTCGGCAGGATTTACTGCTCCGTGATTTGCCCTTTGGGCGTGATGCAGGATTTGATGGCCCGTTTCAACCGCAAGAAGAACAAGTACTCCTTTTCCAAGGCCAAGTCTTGGCTGCGCTATGGAGTGCTTGCCGTTTTCGTTATTGCATTGCTTGCCGGTGTAGGCTCTCTGGTCGCCTTGCTGGCGCCATACAGCTCCTACGGCCGTATCGCCAACAATCTGTTGCTGCCAGTTTATGAACTTGTGAACAACGGACTTGCCTCTCTTGCCGAGCGTTACGACAGCTACGCGTTCTCTTCCACCAACATCTGGATGAAGAGTGTCCCCACGTTCATCATCGCTGTGGCTACATTTGTCATTTTGTTTGTGTTGGCCTACCGCAATGGCCGTACCTATTGCAACACCATCTGCCCCGTGGGCACTTTCCTCAGTCTGTTCGCCCGCTTCTCGTGGATGCGGATTAAGATAGACGAGGACAAGTGCATCAAATGCGGCAAGTGCGCCCGTGGTTGCAAGGCTGCATGCATTGATTTCAAGAACTATGCGATAGACTACAGCCGCTGTGTAGTCTGTGGCAACTGCATCGACAAGTGCGATAAAGAACATGCCATATCCTACTCTCCCATCCGGTTGACCAAACAAGCCAAGAAAAAGGAGGATGAATCAGTTGACCAGAGTCGACGCTCTTTCCTGGTGGCTTCAGCCATGGCCACTACTGCTGCCGTACTCGCCCAGGAGAAGAAGAAGGTGGATGGTGGATTGGCCAAGATAGAGGACAAGGCCGTTGTTGACCGCAACACTCCCATCACTCCTCCTGGTTCGATTTCCGCTTCCAATATGGCAAAGCATTGTACGGCATGCCAATTGTGTGTGTCGGCTTGCCCTAATGAGGTGCTCCGGCCCTCTTCGGGTTTGTTGACGCTGATGCAGCCCACCATGTCGTACGAGCGCGGCTATTGCCGGCCTGAGTGTAACGAGTGTTCCAGCGTGTGTCCTGCGGGTGCTATCCGTCCAATCACGCTTGATGTGAAGTCGAGCACACAGATAGGCCATGCAGTATGGGTGAAGAAGAACTGCATCCCCGTAGTGGATGGTGTGGAATGCGGCAACTGCGAACGTCACTGCCCTGTAGGAGCAATCACGATGGTGGTGCTCGATGAGAACGATGAACTCTCGCCCATGGTTCCTGCCGTCAATGAGGTCCGCTGCATAGGATGCGGCGCTTGCGAAAACCTTTGTCCCGCCCGTCCTTTCACCGCTATCTACGTAGAGGGACATGAAGTGCACAAGCAAGTCTGAGGCCGTCATTCCTTTATTATATATATAATGTGTAAACTGAGAAAAACAATCATAATGATATGAGTAGAAAAATCAACCGCAGGGATTTTCTCAAGATATTTGGAGGTGGGGTAGTCGCCACTTCGGCAACCTTGGCAGCTTGTACGGGCAAGGACGGTAAGACTACTGCGTCATCGCAAGAGGCAGAAGGTCAGATGACCTATCGTGTAAACCCCAACAATGGCGACAGGGTGTCGCTGCTGGGCTATGGCATGATGCGTCTGCCCGTGGTGGGTGGTTCAGAACGCGACAATCCTGACGCCGATATTGACCAGGAGATGGTGAACCGTCAGGTCGATTATGCCATCGAGCATGGAGTGAACTATTTCGACACATCTCCCGCCTATTGCCGTGGTCGTTCAGAAGAAGCCACGGGAATAGCGCTCCACCGCCATCCACGTGACAAGTATTTTGTGGCCACCAAAATGTCGAACTTCAGTCCTGCTACCTGGCCCAAGAAGGAATCAATGGAGATGTTCGAAAACTCGTTGAAATACCTTCAAGTGGAATACGTCGACTACCTTTTGCTTCACGCCATCGGTGGAGGAGGCATGCCTGAGTTCAACAACCGCTACATGAACAACGGTATCCTTGACTGGCTCGTGGAGCAGAAGGAGAAGGGACGCATCCGTAACCTTGGTTTCTCCTATCACGGTGACGTGGCGGTATTCGACCAACTGCTGCAGTGGCACGATGAGGGACGCTATCACTGGGACTTTGTCCAGATAGAGCTCAACTACCTCGACTGGAACCTTGCCAATGAAATCAATTCGAGCAACACAGATGCTGTTTATCTCTATGGTGAATTGAGCAAGCGTGGCATTCCTTCCGTCATTATGGAACCGCTCCTTGGCGGCCGCCTTGCCAACGTCCCCGACTACATTGTGGCCAAGTTCAAGAAATGCCGTCCCGAGGACAGTGTTGCTGCCTGGGCCTTCCGTTTCGCAGGTACCCCAGAGAAGGTGCTGACAGTCCTGAGCGGCATGACATACATGGTGCACCTGAAGGAGAATGTACGTACATACTCACCGTTGGAACCTATCACTGAGGAAGAAAACGACATGTTGATGGACATCGCCGAGGACATCTTCAACTTGAAGACCATACCTTGCAACGAGTGCAACTATTGCATGCCTTGTCCCTACGGTATCAATATACCCGCTATTTTCTCCCACTACAACAAGTGCATCAAGGAAGGCAACCTGCCGAGCCACCGCCAATCCCCCGAGTACCAGAAACAACGCCGTGCTTTCCTTGTGGGCTACGACCGCAATGTGCCTCGCCTGCGCCAGGCCAGCCACTGCATCGGTTGCGGACAATGCAATCCCCATTGCCCTCAACAGATTGACATACCGCGGGAAATGCACAAAGTGGATGTCTTGGTTGAAAATCTCAAGCGAAATGGTAAGATTGGAGACGTGGAAATATGAAAAGAGGGTAATCAGTAACTTTTTTCACATAAAGTTTTGCTCGTTTCGTAAATAAGTTGTAATTTTGCCGTCCAGTGGATAAACCACGCTGTTTTATTAATAAAAAACCAATAAAAATTCAAGTTAAATGATTATTGTACCTGTAAAAGAGGGCGAGAACATTGAAAGAGCCCTTAAGAAGTTCAAGAGAAAGGCAGAAAGAACAGGCATCGTCAAGGAAGTGAGAAGGCGCAGAGAATTTGAGAAACCATCTGTGACCAAGCGCGTGAAGATGCAGCATGCCATCTATGTGAACCAGCTCCGTAGAAACGAGGAGTAAGGGGAACAGCATTTTTTTTCGCAAATAAAGTTAAATTTTTACTCATCTTTGATTGTTTTCCAAGAAAAAATAACTAATTTGCATCATCAAACAAAAGAAGTAGATGGAGCAGACATGTTATGACGCTTTCTTGGAGTATCTCAAATCGGAGCGCAATTATTCCCCAAGGACTGTAGAGAGCTACGGTACCGACATCAAGGAATTTGCTGCCTTTTGTGAGGAATTGAATGAAAGCATCACATGGCAGACGGTAGATGCCGACATCGTCAGGGCGTGGATAGTTGATTGCCTTGACAAAGGTCGAATGAAAGCCTCTTCCGTCAACCGAAAGCTCAGTGCAGTAAGGACAATGTACCATTATCTCGTGATGATGGGTGTGGCAGACAAGAATCCCGCCCGCAACATTACGGGGCCTAAGAGAGGCAAGGCACTTCCGGCCTTCGTGAAAGAAGGCGAGATGGACGAACTTCTCGACGGTCAACATTTCCCCGCTGACCTTGCAGGACAACGCGACCGACTCATCATCCTGATGTTCTACGACACAGGAATGCGCATAGCCGAATTGCTGGGCCTCAGGGACCGCGACATTGACTTCAGCGCTAAGAGCATCAAGGTGACCGGTAAGCGCGACAAGCAACGGATCATTCCTTTCGGAGAGGAACTGGAGCGTGCTATGACAACCTACATGGGTCTTCGCGACCAATCGTTCGAAGTCCACGACGACAGTTTCTTCGTTGGCAATAAAGGAAAGGCCGTTAGCCGGAGCAAGGTGGAACGAGTGGTGAAATCATATCTCACTGAGGTGACGAGCATCAAGAAAAAGAGTCCACACGTGTTGAGGCACACTTTCGCCACATCGATGCTCAACCACAAGGCCGACCTAGTCGCCATTCAAAACCTTCTCGGCCATGCCAGCCTGCGCACCACAGAGGTTTATACTCATACTTCTTTCGAGGAATTGAAGAGTGTATACAAGGACGCACATCCCAGGGAATGAGTGTCCCAGACAATAACCAATAAAATAGAGATATTATGGAATTAAGTATCAAGGCAATCAAATTCGAAGCTACAGAAAAGCTTCAGGATTTCATCCAGAAGAAGGCTAGTAAACTGGAGAAGTTGAGTAACGATATAAGAAAGGTAGAGGTGTCATTAAAGGTCGTTAAGCCTGAAACAGCCCACAACAAGCAAGTGGACATCAAGGTGGCACTCCGTGGCGAGGAGCTTTTCGCTACCAAGGTGAGCGACACATTCGAAGAAGCAACAACAACAACACTGGAGGCTTTGGAGCGCCAAATCTCCAAATATAAGGAAAAGCAGAGATAGATTGAAAAAAATCCACGGATTTTTTGGTCATCTCAAAAATAATGTCTAAATTTGCACCCGTTTCGCACGGATGCTCCGTGCGAAAGGGTGTACGCCTCTTTAGCTCAGTTGGCCAGAGCACGTGATTTGTAATCTCGGGGTCGTTGGTTCGAATCCGACAAGAGGCTCAAAAAAAGAGGCTATTGTAGTAGAGGTTTGAATACCTTTC
>JAFXVU010000034.1 GCA_017534705.1 Bacteroidaceae bacterium | reverse complement strand
TTTAGGCATGTGACTGGAGTTCAGACGTGTGCTTCTTCCGATCTACCTCGACCTCCACCGCGCCACAGCCCGCGAACGCTATGAGTTGCTGCTGCAGCGCTGTCCCGGCATTGTTGAGCATCTTGACTTACAGGACCTCGCCTCGTTCCTCTGCATCACCCCTAACTATCTGAGCACGATTCGCAAGTCAATCACGTTCGAAAGCAAGAAATAGGGAAAAACTCTTTAACTAGTTTAAGACCTGCACCCCCGGCATCCGATTTTCGGTCATGTCGGGGGATTTTTCGTGACGTTTTCTGTAACTTCGCACGGAAAAAGCGAGAAAGATGAAAAAAAGTTGGTCTCGCGATTATATATTTTTGCAAAAAGTGGTAATATATAAGTAGAGGACATCAAGCGAATGGAAACAATAACAGGCAATACACCACAGGCCATACAGGACGAGACGCTGCTCATACGCCGCATCCTTGACGGACATACAGAGTTGTTCCGTCAACTTGCAGGCCGATATGCCGGGCAGGTGCTACGAATGGTGGCCAGCCTGATTCCTTCGCAAGAAGAAGCCGAGGAGGTAACACAGGACGCATTGTTGGAAGCCTTTCAGAGCCTTGCACGTTTCGATGCACGACAGGCCAGTTTCCAAACATGGCTCATGCGCATTGCCTACCATACGGCTCTGAAACAATACAGACAGCATCACAAAACCATCACGGTAGTGGAAGTGGAACAATGCAGGCTCGACACCATCCCTAACGATGAAACCGACATCTTGTTGGATGATACCAGCACTGACCGCGTGATACTCATGGAAAGAGCCATTGACACACTGAAACCCGACGACCAGATGCTACTCAACCTTTACTACTTTGACAACCGCCCGATTCGGGAAATCTCATGCATCACGGAGCATGATGAAAGTTATCTCCGCTCGCGGTTGCAATGGATACGGAAAAGAATCGCTATCACTATCAAAACCCTTGAAAGCAATGAAGAAAGATGATACATATAAAGACAAAGGTCTGCGCGTTGCCGTTCAGCACAAGAATGACACAGCCGGAAAGATGACGCTATCGGAAGACTTTACCGACCGTTTGATGCAGCGTATCGAACAGCAGGACGAAAAGCCCGTGCAACATCGCATGAAGTTCTGGCCGTGGATTGCCGCAGCCTGTGTTGCAGCCTTCCTCGTTGTATTGCTTGCTCCACCAAGAAAAGAAGCCATCACCGAGCCTCAAATTGCCAAGGTTGAACCCAAGACAAAGTCTGTAGAGGTAAAAACAGCTGAACCTGAGGAACGGCACTTGAGCCAAGCCATATCGCCCATAAAACGTCGAAAAAAAAGGCCAAAGATAGAACATCCGAGGTCAACCGACATTTCAACATCCGAAGACGAAGCGTTACCTCTCACAGCCGAAGTAATCGTCCCAACGGCAGAGGCCACGATGCGCACCATCCACATTGCTCCAGAACATGTTGTATATGTCAATGATGGTGCAAACCAAGTCCCGACAACAGAAATGCTCACGGTGAGCGACTTGCGCATGCGTGGCCAGCGATTGACTTTGGAAGTAAAACAACAAATGCAAGAAACAAATCCATTTTAAATAATTATGAAACGAACAGTTTTTTTTCTGATGCTCGCACTGTTATGTGCCACATCTCACGCACAAATAAATCCGAAGATGCAGCAACTCTTCGACAAACTTACGGAAATAGGCGAAGCCCCCAGAATCATCAAACATGGCGGCAAGGATCAGCCTACTGTCTTAGAATACGGGGTGCATCTCTACTACAGTCCCAACATGTATCGTGATCCCCATATCCCATTCATAGACAGCCTGCTCCGTGAAGACAAGAACAATCTGGAACAGGGTCTGGCTGCCATCCGTCACACCCTCGACGACCTGCAGGCAGAGGCAGCGGAGAGCTACCATTACGAATACCACAAGGGAGGGCGTGACACCATTGTCTATTCCATGAACCTCTGCCGCGATACTGTTCTTAACACAAGTAAACATCGTTCCGGCAGCCATCCGTTATTCTACTCAAACGAATATCTCTACTTCAACTATCAGCCGTATCATAAGGAAGGCGAGGTAGGCGCCAATCTCCAATATACCGTCAATATACCCAGTCCTGGGCCACAAGCAGAAAAAAATAGTTTTGAGTCACTTGTCGCAGACATAGTTAAACTGTTCAATCAGAACAAAATCAAGCCTCGCACTGCTATGTGGCAGCACGACAAGGCTTATTCCGACTCTATTCTGGCAGCGAAAATCCCCGCCTTTGAGTCCATGGTTTGCATTGGCGGACACGGCAATGAGGGCAAAACTAACGCACAGATATTCACCGTGCCATGCGAACAGGAGGAGAAAGCCCGGCGCCTCTACGACGAAATATCAAGGATGGCTCTCCGATTCACAGAAGGCAACCTTGATGTCATGTACCGCTACAACTATTTGCCTTTTGAAGATTCCTTTTGGGGAGCAATAATGGCATGCTACACCCTCGATGAAACTCAGTCCTATACCATCGATATGCGAAGAAACGAGTCTGGCTTCCATTTTGTCATTACCCAAACCAATGGAATGGAATGGTTTCCTGCTGGTTGGTCAAGTATCAAGTCGTTCGTCAATGGAAAAGTTACTTTCTTCAAGGGAATGAAACCAAAGGAAAAACAATGAGACAACATCAAATAAGTGTATCTACATCTTCCAAAAGGATTCGGCATGGGTCGCAGAAATGCGTCTCGTGCTTTTACACGAAAAAAACGAAACGAATATGAACAAGAAAACCATCATAACCATCCTGCTCGCCCTCATCATGGCACCCGTCGGCGTGAAGGCGAAGAAGAAAGTGAAGACGGTGGAGGTGCCGCAACTGGTGAACTACCCGAGCGCCGAGGTGAGCGAGTACCGGCTCCACGGCGGCGAGGTATTCATCAGGGGGCGCATCGTGGCGAACGACCCGCAAATCATCAAGAAGATGGAGGGCAGAATCTCGGCCATCATGCGCGACTATATCGTCAAAAAGGAAAAGACCACGCTGTTCGACATCAAGGCCGACGGCACGTTCTCGATGAACCTGCACGTGCCTTACCCAATGTTCGTGCTCGTCTATCCGTTGGGCGAGGTCTATGCCTGTCCGGGCGACACGGTGGACGTGACGATGGACACCACGAAGCCAACACGCGAGGAAGGAGTCATCCTCGACGGTACGGGCGTGAGCGGCGAGGTGAGCAGACTCATCAACAAGATAAGAACAACATATTGCGATTTCCCAGCGAGAGATAACATACACGAGAAGGGGCCTGACTCGCTCATGATGTGGAAGGATGTACAGGTGGCTTGTCTTGATGATGTCACCCGCCAAATCAACGCCGGACTGCCAGAACTTGAAGGCTGCTCACCTTTGGCATCTGACATCCTGCGCACATATATTATCTCACAACATCTGGAGCATATTTGCCGCTACTACATGCTTACGGATATGGATAACATAGACAGAACGGCCTACTGGCAGCAGTTCTTCAGTTTCGTATCGCCTCGTGAGAAATATCTGCTCGACAATCCGTTGCTGATGATTGCTGGTAATGAATTCTTTTTTAATTATGTTGAGTGTACTGTTATGCGTCCCATGTATGCAGGCGGAGTGTTAGAATTTATCCCCTTCGAGTACGACCCAACGATTGCCGAGACCATCTCACAGGAAAAGCATATCTATTGTCGCGAGTTCAGAAGAAACGCGATGAACGAGCTGCAAGACAAGCTACACCTCAGCCCTTCAGACTTCAGTGCCCAAGTAAGCCAACTTCGCTACTTCTTCAACACCATAGAATGGCACAAAGACCAACACGACGTTATTGCCGACGATTTTGCCGCCACAATGGCCGTTATCACCCATCCCGAACTCATTCGCCGCGCCGTACTCACCTATCGCGACTTCATTAAGGAAAACGA
Source organism: Bacteroidaceae bacterium (assembly GCA_017534705.1). Classification (GTDB taxonomy): domain Bacteria; phylum Bacteroidota; class Bacteroidia; order Bacteroidales; family Bacteroidaceae; genus RUG11857. The sequence continues at coordinate 1,436 of JAFXVU010000034.1, read as the reverse complement.
GGTGAAGGCTATAGAGCAGAAGCCGATGACCAAGGGCGATAGCATCTTCCAGCACATCATCGAGCCTTATAAGGGAAACATCCTCTATGTTGATTTCTGGGAAATGTCGTGCGGCCCCTGCCGTGCCACGATGCTCCAGATGCGCGACGAGGTGGAGAACAACAAGGACAAGTCCGTGAAATACCTCTACATTACCGACGACACGCCCGAGAAGTGCCGCCCGTTCCTCGAACCCAACAACATCCAAGGCGAGCATATCCACATCACGCCCACCGAATGGGGCTATCTGAAAGAGAAGTTCCAGTTCACAGGCATCCCCTTCGTCGCAATCTTCGACAAGGACGGCAACCGCCGCGAGGACAAGACCGTCGAGCAGTTGTTGGAGGAAATGAAATAAAAAACGAAATGAATATGAACAAGAAAGACCAACTTCTACTTTGGTTGTTGTCATTAGCCGTTTGGGGATTTCTCATACCGATTAGGGCTTATGGCTTTTATTGGGCTACAATCGCCCATAGTATTGCTTTTGCAATCTTGACATGGTGGTCGCTGAGGAAATATGCACCAAGGGCTGGTCTCTGGTGTCCGCTAAAACCTATGTTAGCTCCGTGGTTGTTCGAGCTGGCATTACGCAGTTTCCTAAGTGATTCCATATTATCAATACCCACTACCATCATGCCAGTATGGGCAGTCATTACGATAGCACTATTCTATCGCTACCGCAAAACATGGTTCTTACTTGTTTCTGGCGCACTATTGCTGTTTGGATTAACGGAGGGGCAGAAGCAATGGTATGAATGGATTAGATTTGGAGACAAACCTGTCCTAACGGTCAATTTGGCCGACTGCGAGGTATCAGACAGCACACACACATTCAGACTGTCAGAGGTTAAATCAGATTATCTTGTTCTTGATGTGTGGTATAGCGCTTGTGGAGTATGCATTAACCAGATGCCAGATGTTCAAGCATTACACGATGAATACAAAGGCAGCAATATAGAAGTCGTTTCTTTGTTTGCTTGTCTTCTCAAAGGAGAGACTGTAAGTGACGGCTATCGCATCGTGAACGAAAGGGGGTGCGACATTCCTGTTTATACCATATACAAGGATAGTCCAATTTTGAAGCGGTGTGAAATAGACAAATATCCACGTGTCCTTATACTTGACAAGAACCGTACCGTCATTTTTAATGGCAGTCTTGAGTTCGCCAAACGCAAACTAAAAAAACTCTGAATAATATAATAATCAAGACGAAATGAACGTGAACAAGAAAACCATCATCACCATCCTGCTTGCCATCGTCGCAATGGCGGGGCAGGCAAAGACATTCAAGACCATCAAGAACCCCGTGGCAATGGCCTGCGTAAATGTGTCGAACGGCGAACTGAAAGCCCGTGAGGTTATATTCAGGGATACGGCGACAACCGTACATTTCA
>JAFXVU010000033.1 GCA_017534705.1 Bacteroidaceae bacterium | reverse complement strand
GTGGGAGAGAAATTAAAGGAGGCGATGCGGCCCGTAATTTGGCGGTTCATTTCCTCAGGCCAGGGACTGTAGATGTTGTGGGTGCGTAGCCCCGCCTCGATATGCGCAACGGGTATCTGTTGGTAGAAGGCAGCGAGTGCGGCTGCGGTGCTAGTGGTGGTGTCACCATGAACGAACACCACATCGGGTTGTACATTCATAAGCACGTCGCGCATGCCGAGCAACACGCGTGAGGTCACGTCGTAGAGGTCCTGCCCCTGCTTCATGATGTCGAGGTCATAATCGGGGTGGATGTCGAAGATGCGGAGCACCTGATCGAGCATCTCACGGTGTTGGCCAGTGACGCACACAAGTGTCTCAAAATCGTCCTTGTTCTTCTGGAACTCTTTCACCAATGGAGCCATCTTGATGGCCTCGGGGCGTGTTCCAAAGACAAGCATTACTTTCTTCATATAAATTAGTTTTTAGTTTCTAGAAAACACCCTCCTCTTCGATGGGAGGAGAGTTAGGAGTCACCTCCTTTACAGAAGGTTGTCTTTCTCGATGTCTTTGAAATATTTGAATGTATCGACCTTGAGTTCGCCACAGGCTGCCTCATCAGCCACGATGATGGCATGGGGGTGCATCTGGAGACAGCTGATGGTCCACATGTGGTTGACACCTTCCTCCACACCATGCTGCAAGGCGCGCGCCTTGTTATGACCGTTCACCAAAATCATGACTTGTTTGGCATCCATAACCGTTCCAACGCCTACGGTCAAGGCTGTCTTGGGAACGAGATTCACGTCGTTGTTGAAGAAACGGCAGTTGGCGATGATAGTGTCGGTGGTCAGGGTCTTCTGACGTGTGCGGCTCTGGAGACTGGAACCAGGCTCGTTGAAGGCGATATGACCATCGGGACCAATGCCACCCATGAATAGGTCAATGCCACCTGCCTCAACAATGGCTTTCTCGTAGTTCTCGCATTCAGCATTCAGGTCTTCTGCATTGCCGTTGAGGATGTGTACATTTTCCTTCTTAATGTCGATATGGTTGAAGAAGTTGTTCCACATAAACGAGTGGTAGCTCTCGGGATGTTCCTCGGGGAGGTTGACATACTCGTCCATGTTGAATGTAATCACATTCTGGAACGACACCTTGCCTGCCTTGTTGAGGGCTATTAATTCCCTATACATCCCCAGGGGTGAACTACCCGTAGGGCAACCAAGCTTAAAAGGCTTCTCGGGCGTTGGCTGTGCTTCATTGATACACTTGACCACATAGTTTGCAGCCCATTTTGACAATTTCTCGTAGTCGGGTTCAATAATGACTCTCATACTTGAAGTTTATTTGTTGTTTGTGGAGTCCGCAAATGCAGTAAGCGGAATGTACTCGCGATTCTTAATTGTTAATTCATTTATTCTGTCTAAGGAGGGTAGGACAGAAGAAGGGAAGAAGGAACGCCTGAAGGCATTCTGCTTTACGAATGATTGGGGTTAATGTATCGTACCGTTGATGATTGCGTGGTAGTAATTGCCTTTGTTGGCCAGTATGTCGGAATAGATACGGCAGCAAATCTTGTGGAAACAGACTCGACTGGTGAGTTCACGTGTCCATTCTGGGTCGTATGGTTCGTTGAGTCTGTCGTTGAGCAAGAGAGGATAGACTCTGTCTTTTAAAGTCATTGCGCCGATTTCATCGGGGTACATACCTGCGAGTGTGCGGAAGAAGAAGTGAAAGATGTAGTAGTTGAGCGTCACGTTGTAGTCGCTCCAGTATTTATAAAGCACGTCACGCAGAACCAGAAGCAGACGGTTGTTGGTGCATGAGGTGATGAACCAGTTGGAGAGGCCGTGGAAAGTCCAGTCACCATATTCAATATGCTGGAAGACGAACAAGTCGCTGTCGAGCATCTCGGGAGAGTGGTGCCTACCTGTGCATAATATTGAAGCGTCCATCCACGTTCCTCCGTATCGTGTGAGCAGTTCCAGACGGATCAAGTCGGTGAACAATGCTGGTGGAATCTGTCCTTTCTCATACCGCTCTACGATAAATTCGGGCAGGCTGACGTATTGGCTGTAGTTTGTGTAGTCTAGTTGTATGAATTCCCTGTCCCGTTGCAACTGCCTCTTTTGTGACTCCTGACATACTTTAACAATCTCAGGTGCTTTGTCGAATCCCTGCAGCCAACATGTCCAGACCTTGTTGCTACGTGCATGTTCTAGTTTGAGGGTATCGTAGTAAGCCTTGCGCTCTTCTATATATGGAAGATATCTTTCGAGAAGTCTCTTGTTAACGACCTCCTTGATATACCCATAGGCCTCATCAAGCGTCTCCTTTCCTGTGGAGTAGAAGAATGCATGCCTGAAGAGATTCTGTCCTATCCCCATGCGGATGTATTCTCGAATCAACTTGAGTCCTCCGAATTGGCGTAAGCGGAAAAGGATTTTACGAATCTCCATTCATGTTTAGTGTTTTCAATCGCCGTGTGCTAATAGTTACCTCAGACGAATGTGAACCTTAATACGATACAGCTTGCGAACCTGTTTTCTTACCTATTTATAACTATATCCACCGTTAACCTCGATGAGGCTTCCATTAACGAATGGATTGTCGATGCAAAAACGGTAGGCATCCACGACTTCATCTACAGATGCAAAACGGTGGATGGCTGTTTTCTTATAGATGTTCTGTTTGATTTGCTCTGGCTTCTCTTTCTGCCAAGGTGTTTCCACGAATCCCGGAACGATGGCATTGACAGTTGTTCCTGTTCCTTCGAACTCCTTCACGAGATTTTTGGTCAGTGCATGGATGGCAGCCTTTGTCACTCCGTATGCCAACACTGTGGCATGGGGGCTAAGCCCCATCTGTGAGCCTGTAAACAGGATGCGTGAACCAGCCGGGATGATAGGGAAGAGCTCACGAACCATGATGTAATGAGAATTAACAGCCACTTCCATCATCTTGTCCCAGTCACTGTCGAGCGTTTCTGTAAAGCTTTTACGGATAGTCATACCTGCATTGCAAACCAAGCAATCCAAATGGTCGGTCTTAGTTTTCACATAAGAAATGAAACGATAGACCTCCTCTCTTGAACTTTGGTCTGTATAGATGGCCTCAAAATTCTCTATTTTCTCCTTGAATTCGGGTCCCACGTATGTGGCAAAAACATAATAGCCCTTACTCAATAACATTGTAGCGACCCCAAGACCGATGCCTGAGGTGCCACCAGTCACCACTGCATACTTCATAGATGTTTCGGAAGTTATAAAATGGAATATTCAGTCTAAGGAGGGAACGCCTAAAGGCATTATTTCCATTGACCATTAGATAAAATGCTCACGCTCGGCATAGTTCAAGCTAGCTTGACTCTGCACTCGCTTAATCGCATTTTTGACCATTGACCATTTTGCTCTCTTGAAGATGCGCTGAAAAGGATTAGAACCGACTCGCCATAAAAAACAACAGCGTCGCAAGCGACGGACAACGAATTCACATCCAAAGGATGATTTTTGTCCAAGGAGTGAAGGAGGGAAGGAGGAATGCCTAATGGCATTCAGCTATGCTGATTGATTTGTTTGGAAACAACATGGAACAACTTTAAACAACTTGTTCATCAAAAGAATCGCCATAAAAAACAACAGCGTCGCAAGCGACGGACAACGAATTCACATCCAAAGGATGATTCAGTCTAAGGAGGGAACGCCTAAAGGCATTATTTCCATTGAACATTGGCTTCGCCTAAAATGCTCACGCTCGGCATAGTTCAAGCGAGCTTAGCTCTGTACTCGCTTAATCGCATTTTTGAGCATTGACCATTATATAAATTGCTCACGTTCGACAAAATGAGAACAAGCTCTCTTTTGTACTCACTTAATCGCAATTTTGGCTTCGCCTAAAATGCTCGGGCACACGGCTCGAGTGCTAGTGATGACATCGCCCGTGGAAGGAACATGCTTGATGAGGGTTATTTGAAGAGCCACTTAAACATGCGCTGAAGAGGATTAGTTCCTTGTTGCTGTTTTGCCTCATCGTCTTTCAGCTTTTTGTATAGCTGGAGAATGTATTCTTCGTCGTTCAAACGGTTGCTCCTGTCCTTGAAATCGGTCAGGCTCTGCACAGCATCGTAATTCAACCGGTCGTAATAGGTAATGACAATATGGTTCTCAACGGTAAGTCCTTCGCTTGTAATGATCACCTCAGTGAGAAGTCCTTGTTTGGTAAGAGCTGGGTATTTTTTCTGGGATGCGAAGAGGAAATTACCTTGACCATAGAGCAGATACGAGCCATTATACCACTCCTCACAGCCGATGCAATGTGCATGCTGCGCTGTGATGAAGTCTGCCCCACAATCTGCCATATGATGGAAGCGTGTACGGGTTTGGGGAGTAGGATACTGGAAGAACTCATCGCCGCCATGATAAATGACAAGCAAATAGTCGTGCTGTTGTTTCAGACACTTGATTTCGTCGCAAACCGTCTGTTCGTCGTACACATTTACGCCGAGGGCATCTGTAGTAGGGTTGTTGAAGAACGAATCTGACACATTATATATACATATCTTCTTTCCT
>JAFXVU010000032.1 GCA_017534705.1 Bacteroidaceae bacterium | reverse complement strand
GCGCTATACTTCCTCTTCCTTCGTTACCCTAAAGGCATTGTCCTGAAGACCCTTCCCGACCACTACACGGAGTTGCTCAATATCTACCGCCAGTTGCGTCCCAAGGCCAACGAAGAGCGTCTCAAGGTGACCATCACAAAAGTGACCAATCCGTTGGGCAATGCTATCAACGAGAATGTGGCCCGTATCCGTAAAGCCTTTGTCGAGAAGTTTGATGAGCATCTGGCGCAGAACTATTTCGTGAAGGGCGAAAGGGCTGGTCTTTACGGCATCTCTCTTGATCCCTCCCTCGTTGTTTGGAAAGAGTAGGGGTATCGTCTAGAGAAGAGTAGGTGTGTCGTTTCGGGAAAAGTAGATGCATCGTTTCGAAAGAGAAGAAATGAAGAACGCCGCGAAGTGTACATCTTGCACTTCGCGGCGTTAATACTTACATTCAATGGATTACTCCCATTCGATGGTGCCTGTTGGTTTCGGAGTGAGGTCGTACAATACTCTGTTCACTCCTGGAACCTCGGTGATGATGCGCTGGGTGATATGGTGGAGGAGTTTGTATGGAATCTCCTCAATGGTGGCAGTCATGGCGTCGCGGGTGTTGACGGCGCGAATGATAACTGGCCAGTCCCAACTGCGCTTGTTGTCCTTGACACCTGTCGATTTGTAGTCGGGCACGATGGTGAAGTACTGCCATACCTTGCCTTCCAAACCATTGGCGGCGAACTCCTCGCGCAGAATGGCGTCGGATTCACGAAGTGCCTCAAGACGGTCGCGGGTGATGGCACCAGTGCAGCGAACACCAAGTCCAGGACCAGGGAACGGCTGGCGGAAGACCATGTTGTCGGGCAGACCGAGTTCTTTACCTACCACGCGGACCTCATCCTTGAAAAGCAGTTTGATAGGCTCTACCAACTCGAACTGGAGGTCTTCAGGCAGACCACCCACATTGTGGTGAGATTTCACTGGACCTGATTCCACGATATCGGGATAAATGGTTCCCTGAGCCAGGAAACTGATGCCTTCCTGCTTGCGGGCCTCCTCCTCGAAAACGCGGATGAACTCAGCGCCTATAATCTTGCGTTTCTGCTCGGGATCGGCCACACCTGCCAACTTATCAAGGAAACGGTCGGTAGCATCCACATAAACAAGGTTGGCATTCAGCTCATCGCGGAACACGCGCACCACTTGCTCTGGCTCACCCTTGCGGAGTAAACCGTGATTCACATGAACTGATACCAGTTGCTTGCCAACTGCCTTGATGAGCAAAGCTGCCACCACCGATGAATCAACACCACCTGAGAGGGCAAGCAAAACCTTCTTGTCTCCAATCTGAGCACGAAGCTCCTGAATCTGTTCGTCAATGAATTTCTTGGCCAGTTCGGGCGTAGTGATACGCTCCATGTCGGCCGGACGTACGTTACTTGTTGCCATTATAATAATGTGTTAAAAGTGATTACCAATTTCAACTGCAAACTTAATCATTTTGAATGATTTTTAAGGTTATTTCTCTGGATTTTTTGAGTGAACTGACCATAATGAAGAGTTGAAGTGGTAAAAAAGTCGGGTTCGATAGGAAATGCAAGTCTTGCATTTTGTTTTTTCTTGCTTTTTGTTTGGTGGCGATGTAATTTTGTCTCGTCAAACCAATAAAAACTCAAAATTATGGAAACAAAACGCATTTTCAACCTTATCATCCTCGACGCCTCTGGTTCGATGCGGTCTATCTACAATCAAGCACTCAGCGGCGTGAACGAAACCATCCAGACCATTCGCTCTGCACAGGAGAAACATCCTGAAATGCAGCAATTCCTCACACTTGCCTCTTTCAATGCTGGCGAAGACTACCTCCACCGCATCTACGAAGCAGAAACTATTGCCAATGTGAAGTACATCACCAAAGAAGATTATGTCACTTCTGGCTGCACCGCTTTTTATGATGCCATGGGCGACATGGTCAGCGACATGCAGCAGAAGGCGAGCCACGAGGATGTTGTGCTGGTCACCGTCATCACAGATGGCTATGAGAATTCCTCCCGTCGCTGGTCGGGCAAGCAGATTAAGTCCATCGTGCAGGAACTGCGCCAGCAAGGTTGGACCTTCAACTACATTGGCGCCAATCAAGATGTAGATCAGGTGGCAGACAGCATCGGCATCCACAATGCCTTGGCTTTCGACTCTAATGAAGCTGGCACAGAGAGGATGTTCTCAAGATTATCTGCGGCAACTGACTTATTCTACGACAAGATGTATTACTCGTTAGATAACGATTCTCCAGTTTATGAAGACCGCGATTTCTTCTACGACGATAAAAATGATAAAGATTAGCCAATATCATCTATATCATTTATATCATCTATATCATCTATATCCTCTATAGTGTCTATAGTATCTATAGTTTCTTTAAAAAACGCAATAGAAAGTCTTTTCACCATATTTTTCAGAAGCGCACGGAATATCTGTGCGCTTTTTTTGTCTTTTCACATGATAAAAATCTGACTGTACCGCATTTTGGTACATCTGAAGTTTAACTTTGCACTCGAAAATCGGACGTAAAAAGAAAAAGATGACTTAAAATTTGTGTATCTCCCCAAATCAAGTTAAATTTGTAGCTTAAAGGTAATATGTCCGATTATGGATGACTTGCCTCATTCTAGTGACTAATTAAAAAACAGACAAAATATGGGAAAAGTGATTATTATCGGTGCCGGTGGTGTCGCATCAGTAGCGGCGCACAAGGTGGCACAGAACAGCGATGTGTTCACAGACGTGATGATAGCCAGCCGCACTAAGTCGAAGTGCGATGCCTTGCGCGATGCTATCGGCAATCCGGCAATCCAGACAGCCAAGGTGGATGCCGACAATGTGGATGAACTTGTGGCCCTTTTCGATTCCTTCAAACCCGACATCGTGATGAACCTCGCGCTGCCGTACCAGGACCTCACCATCATGGAGGCATGCTTGAGGAGCGGAGTGAACTATCTCGACACCGCCAACTACGAGCCGCGCGACGAGGCCCATTTCGAGTACAGCTGGCAATGGGCTTACAAGCAGCGTTTTGAGGAGGCCGGTTTGACTGCCATCCTCGGTTGTGGATTCGACCCAGGAGTGAGCGGCATTTATACCGCCTATGCCGCCAAGCACCACTTCGATGAGATTCAGTATCTCGACATTGTGGATTGCAATGCAGGCAACCACCACAAGGCTTTCGCCACCAACTTCAATCCCGAAATCAACATTCGTGAGATTACACAGAAAGGGCGTTACTTCGAGAATGGAGAATGGGTGCAGACAGGAGCCCTTGAGATTCACAAACCGCTGACATATCCCAATATCGGACCCCGTGAGTCGTATTTGATGTTCCATGAAGAACTTGAGTCGCTGGTCAAAAACTTCCCCACCATCAAGCGCGCTCGCTTCTGGATGACCTTTGGTCAGGAGTACCTCACTCATCTCCGTGTCATCCAGGACATCGGTATGGCACGTATCGACGAAGTGGAATACAACGGCGTGAAGATTGTGCCATTGCAGTTCCTCAAAGCCGTCCTGCCTAATCCTCAAGACTTAGGAAAAGACTATGAGGGAGAAACCAGTATCGGATGCCGTATCCGTGGACTGAAAGACGGCAAGGAGCGCACCTATTATGTGTATAACAACTGCTCTCACCAGGCCGCTTATCAGGAAACGGGTATGCAAGGCGTGAGCTATACGACAGGTGTGCCTGCCATGATTGGCGCGATGATGTTCCTCAAGGGACTGTGGAAGCGTCCCGGCGTTTGGAATGTCGAGGAGTTCGATCCCGACCCATTCATGGAACAGCTCAACAAACAGGGATTGCCCTGGCATGAGGTGTTTGATGGTGACCTCGAGTTATAATCTGGATAATACCAACGAAATATTCACATAAAAAACACAGAACTATTATGGCAAAAAAAGAAATCAGCACACCTGCTAATAGCGCCGAAGGTAAAATGAAGGCACTGCAGATGGCTATGGAGAAGATAGAGAAGAATTTCGGTCATGGGGCCATCATGCGCCTCGGCGATGTCAATGTGGAAGATGTGGAGGTTATTTCCTCTGGTTCCATCGGACTCAACGCGGCTCTTGGCGTGGGAGGTTATCCACGAGGCCGTATCATTGAGATTTATGGTCCAGAGTCCTCCGGTAAGACAACCCTTGCCATTCACGCTATCGCCGAGGCTCAGAAGCAGGGCGGCACAGCAGCTTTCATCGACGCAGAGCATGCTTTCGACCGTTTCTATGCGGAGAAACTCGGTGTGGATGTCAACAACCTCTGGATGGCACAACCCGACAATGGAGAGCAGGCACTCGACATCGCCGAACAGCTCATCAACTCATCGGCCATCGACATCATCGTCATCGACTCCGTTGCCGCATTGACACCTAAATCGGAAATCGAAGGTGATATGGGTGATAATAAAGTGGGTCTTCAGGCGCGCTTAATGAGTCAAGCTTTGCGAAAACTCACTGCCGCCATCAACAAGACACGCACTACCTGTATCTTCATCAACCAGTTGCGTGAGAAAATCGGTGTGATGTTCGGTAATCCCGAAACCACCACTGGAGGCAACGCGTTGAAGTTTTATGCCTCTGTCCGTCTCGATATCCGCAGGGTGTCGAGCATCAAGGACGGCGACAATGTGAAAGGCAACCAGGTGCGGGTGAAAGTGGTGAAGAACAAGGTGGCTCCTCCTTTCCGCAAGGCAGAATTCGACATCATGTTCGGCAGTGGTATCTCCAAGAGCGGAGAGATTGTCGATCTGGGTGTGGCCAACGACATCGTGAAGAAGAGCGGTAGCTGGTTCAGTTATGAAGGCACTCGCTTGGCTCAGGGCCGCGACGCTACCAAACAGTTCTTCGAGGATAATCCTGAACTTGCTGAGGAAATAGAGGCCAAGATTATGGCTAAGATTACAGGCAAGGACTACCACGAACCCGAAGACCTTGGAGAGCCAGAAGAGGATAGCAACGATTAATCAATGCAACCACCAAGAATAGCAATCATTGACGGCAACACTTTGCAAGCCATGGGACTGAAGTCGATTTTCTCCGACCTCGTGCCCATGGCTGAGGTGTGCACCTACATTTCATTCGAAGAGATGGAACAGGATGGGACGAGCGATTTCTACCATTTCTTCGTATCGGTCAACTGTATTCTCGAACGCATTGACTTCTTCCGTGCCAATCTACATAAGACGATTGTTCTGACCACCCAGCAGAGTGTATCACCATTGCTCGACAATTTCCGCACCCTCAACATCCAGCAGCCAGAGAACATGCTTATCCACACCATCTTGAGGATGTTTGCTGCCGGGCATAAACATATGAAGAACATTCCCACAGATTTGCCGCCTTTCAACAAGATGGGTGGTGGAGTACGGCCTTCTTCAGAACCTATATCACAACGCGAAGCCGAGGTGCTGGCATTGGTGGCTCAAGGACTTATCAATAAGGAAATTGCAGACCGTCTTAACATCAGTCTGACCACAGTCGTCACACATCGCAAGAACATCACCGAGAAACTGCAGATCAAGTCGGTGTCGGCTCTGACCATTTATGCGGTCACTCATGGGCTGGTGAGCATCGACGATATTTAGGATTTCTAGAAATTCTAGTTGTTCTAGATATTCTAGATTTTCTGGATGACCTGGATTGCTGGTTTTTCTGTTTTATCTTGGCTATAAAAAAATAAAAAGAGGGATTCTCACGAATGCCTCTTTTTGTTCTCAATAAGTATTAATTTTTTAAGGTAAAAAGATTGTTTTTAGGATATTGCAAAGTTACACCATATTCTCTTTCTACCTATTCTTAAAAAGATGTTGTTTAACATGTGTTTTCGTACACATTTTATTTTTTTGCTTTTTTCTTGTAGTTATTAACGAAAAATTGCCAAATAAAGCAGAAATAAATCCAACTTTACCTCATTTTCGCAAATGTGTTGGAGAGGGCTTCGTGTCGTTCTGCAGAAGGACAGTTTTTGAAAAGTAATGTGTCTCTTTGTAAGAAAACATCTCAACCGAAGATATTCTTTGGCGGGGTGAGGAAACGGGTCTTGTCGGGAGTATGATTGGTTTCCTCAAACACCCTTTCGAATGATACGTGGGGAAACACCATCTCAGTCTTTTCGTCGTTATCGTCCACCCATATAGTTTTGATACTTTTCCCAGTGAAATAAGCTGCATCTACCACGTCGTGGATGTTTTCGTGGCGCATCATCTGCATCATTGCAAGGTTGGCCATCATCTCAGGCATCATCTTAATGGTGTCCATGGTGGCTTTGTCTTTCGCTTTGCGTACAAAAATAAGGTACTCTTGGTCCACGGTCACTTTTTGAGGCTCTTGTGAGACGCCCATCCGCACCATGGAGTCGACTTCCATCACGTATTTGATGAGAGTCAGCATTGCGTTTTTGTGGATGGTTTCCATTTCAGGGTCAACCGGCTCGTTTTTCGGTTCTTCATTGGCAGGCTCAATTGAGTTCACCTTTTTCTCTTCCATTTCTTTGGTGCTGTCGTTGGTTGGATTGGCTGTTGCATTGTCGGTCTCAGCGTTTTCCGTGTCGAGCCTTTGGTAGTTCTGAGAGGTTTTTGCCTTCCTCCGTTCCACAATAGCTTTTCTGAGCATCCAAAGTCCTACCACTGCCACAGCAATGCCTATCATGCTGATGACGGTGTGTTTTGTGGTAATGGTTGCAATCAATCCCACGGCAAAAAGGAGAGTGCTGATGATGATTTTCTTGTTGTTCATAATGGTTGATATGAAAAATGAGGCAGGTGTACCTGCGATTCTTATTTTTTTTTGGTCACAAAAATATAACAATAATTGTAGATTGCAGATTATTTTTGTGTTTTTTCTTTGTTTATTCCATTTGTTTATTCATAATTTGTTAATTTTGCATCTATACTATATAGGTAGAGATGCCTTAAGCCTTTATGATAATAATAAATTCAATATTATAGTTAACAATTTAACAACCTAAAACAAAAATTATGGCTTATACAGTTAGAACAACCAGAAGTTATGGTAGCCGTGTGAAAAGCTCTTTCAGCGGCATGCTTACTGGACTTGTCCTTTTCGTGGGCGCCACTGTTCTGCTCTGGTGGAACGAGGGACGAGCCGTGAAGACCGACAAAATGCTCAATGAAGCAGAAGGCGTATGTGTGGACGTGGAAGACGTGTCTAAGGTCGACCCCGAACTTGACGGGCAGATGATTCATGCTACAGCTCCGGCTTTGACTAGCGACTCGCTCTATTTCTCCACTTTTGGTGTTGGTGCCAACGCTATCGCATTGTCCAAGTCCGCCAAGTATTATCAATGGGTGGAGCACAAGCATGAGGAGCGTCATGACAAAGTTGGTGGCAGTGAGGAGATTGTCACGACATATACCTACACCAAGGAGTGGGTAAGCTCTCCCATCAACTCAAGCAGTTTTGCTGACCCCTCTTACCAGAACATCTTCAACAAGCCAGTGCTCACCACCGATGCTGAAGAGATTTACGCCACGAATGTGTCTTTTGGTGCTTATACGCTCCCCTCGAACATCATTCAGCGCATCAGTGGCAGCTCGCCTGCTTATCCACAACCCACAGATGAGCAGTTGAAGGCATGGGACAGCAGCATCAAGGATTTCCGTCAGATGAATCGCCTCACAGTCTATGACAAGACCGCGACTTTCGATCCTGCAGCAGTGAAGAACATCCCAGTAGGTAACGACAGTGTTAAGAGCGACAGCGCCAAGGCTACCACTCCTGCTCCTGTGGAAAACGCACCTGTGCTCAACAACAAGTATGAAGCCACTTATGTCCATGTTGTGGACAACCAACTCTATTTCGGCTATAATCCCAGCGTGCCTGAAGTCGGTGATGTAATTATCACTTTCAACAAGGTTGACCAGGGCACCATCTCCATCCTCGCCACTGTCAGCGGCAACACTTTCAAGAAATATACTGCAAAGAACAAGCACTCTTTCCTTTCTGTTGAAAGGGGCGAAGTTTCCATGGAGCAGATGTTCCAGAATGAGCATGATGCCAACACCACGCTCACTTGGATTCTCCGTATCATCGGTGTGCTGGCTGTAATCGCAGGTCTGCGCATGATTTTCGATATCCTCACCACCTTGCTCAAGGTGCTGCCTTTCCTTGCTTCTATCATGAACTTTGGTACAGGCCTCGTTTGCAACATCGTCGGTGTGGTTTGGTCACTGATTGTCATCGCCCTTGCATGGCTCTTCTACAGACCACTCATTGGTATAGCGATACTCCTCGTTGCTGGATTCATCATCTTCTACTTCAATAAGAAGGCTAAGGAGAAGAAGGCAGCAGCTGTCGCAGCAGGTGAGCCAGAGCCCCCCGCAGTGGAGTGAAAGCATAGATTATCTAACGATTAAAACACCTCAGAAGAGATGAAAAAGTTAAGGTTTTTCCTGGTGATGATGCTCGTGTGTCTCACCACAGGTCTGTCAGCCCAGACCATACGCAATGCCAACAACGTACAAGTTGGCAAGATTGAGAGCGACGGCACCGTGCGCAACGCCAACAACTCCCGCATCGGCAAGATCGAGAGCGACGGCACTGTGCGCAACGCCAACAACTCACGTATCGGTAAAATTGAGAGCGACGGCACCGTGCGCAATGCCAACAACTCCCGCGTCGGAAAGGTGGAGAGCGATGGCACCGTGCGCAATGCCAACAACTCCCGCGTCGGTAAGGTTGAGAGCGACGGTACCGTGCGCGACGCCAACAACTCACGCATGGGGTCTGCCAGCGGCGTCAACAAGAAATATG
>JAFXVU010000031.1 GCA_017534705.1 Bacteroidaceae bacterium | reverse complement strand
CGTAGCGTCCGCGCATGGTCTGGTAGCGCGGGATGATGATGATGACGACGAAGACGCTGATGATGAAGAAGACGATGATGGTGATAGCGATGAAGTGGATAAAGACACAGTAGCCTTGTATGATGAATTGATGGAAAAAATCAAGCAACTCTTGGCTGAGTCGAAAACCAAGAAGAAACCATAATACAAACGATAAAAGAAACGCTTATGGAACAGAATCAAATGCTCAAAGACGCGCTTCAAGCGGTAGGTGTCAACGCGCAGTACGATGAAGACGGAGATTTGTATTTCCTTTACCAGATGAAATACATCTACGTTACTCAGGACGGAAATGACCAATTTGTCTCGTTGTCGTTTCCCAATTTCATGGAAGTGAATGAGGACAACCTGACCCCTGCGTTCATCACCTGCAACAAGATTACCCGTGAGGTCAAACTCCTGAAGGTTTTTATGAACTCGAATCTCAATGGGGTAAGTGCTGCTTGTGAATTCTTCTACTCGGATTTCGAATCGATGAAGAATAGCATTCAAAAGTCGCTTCTACTTATAGGAGTGGTCAGGACGCTGTTCAAAAAGACGGCAAAAAAACTTTCGCGATAAGACGGCTTTAGTTGTAGAGAATCTCTCGTCCTGGCATTCGCCACGGATGAGAGATTCTTTTCGTACTACAAGGACTTAGAGGACTGGCCATGGACAACAACACCGTCTCAGGCGACGGACATTAAAAGGCTGATTCAGCCCAATGAGTCTGGGAGGAAAGGAGCGAACGCCTGACGGCATTCTTGCCATGCGAATGATTTATTTGGAAACAACTGGGAACAACAAGCAATGGACCAAAACGAAAACGTCAAAAGTGAAATAGTCGGAATAATTATTGGTGGTTACGATATAAAAGAGTATTTTTGCAATCAACAACATAAGCCTGATTTTTAACAACTAATCTTTTATAAGCATCATGTATTATTACCGCTACCTATTAATGACGATATCGATGATATGTGCATCGTTTGTTCACGCATATTCAATACGGAATACAGTTTGTCAGCCGAAACCGATTGCGTCGGAGATGGTTGGGTATGACCTAGAGGACCCCATTCTCAATCAGTTAATGAAAGGTAAAACCTTCGAGGTGGTCAATCCTGACACCAAACTCAGTCCTTTTACAGGCATGACTCGTGAGCATTGGAAACAGGCGGCAGAATATCTGCTCAACACAGCATTTCAATATGTCAATGATGTCAAGGACCCCTTCGACTTGCCGAAACAGGCTGGTAAAAGTTATCCACGCGACGAAGGTGGTGTCCCAACCTCTCGAATGGAGGCGCTCTGTCGTACGATGTTCCTGGCTGGACCACTACTCAAGGAGAACCCAGACTTGACTCTCCATGGCGTGAAGGTCGGGGATTATTATCGCTATCAGTTGGCCTCTTTCCTTCAACCAGGCAGTCCTATTTACCTGCCAGAGAAAAGAGGAGGAGGTAATGGCGGTCAGAAACTTGTGGAGCTTGGAGGCCTTGCGGTGTCGCTGCTGATGGCTCCCGATGTGTTCTGGTATCCTCTGCCCCAGGAAACCCGCGACCGTCTTGCTGCCGTATTCAAGACATACGCCGAGGGAGGGACGATTGATATGAACTGGCGATTCTTCAATCAATGTTTGCTCAGTTTCCTGCACAGAGAGGGATATGAAGTCAACATGAAGTATTTGGAGGATTTGCTGCATGCCAATCTCAATGCATACGTTGGAGATGGATGGTATCATGATTCCCCTTTGTTTGACTATTACAGCATGTGGGCGTTCCAGATGTATGGTCCACTATGGGCAGAGAGTTTCGGCCGTAAATACTATCCGGCAGAGGCCGAGTTGTTCATGAAGCATCTGAGCGATATTCCGAAGCAATACCCATATATGTTCGGTCGTGACGGCAAGATGCAGATGTGGGGACGAAGCATCACTTATCGTATGGGAGCAGCTATTCCCCTTGCTCTTACAGGTTTGCTCCGCAGTCCCGACATCGACTATGGATGGATGCGCCGCATTTGCTCAGGCGCCATTCTCCAGTTCCTCCAGAACCCCGACTTCATCGCTGATGACGGTCTTCCCAACCTTGGTTTCTACGGCCATTTTGAGGATTGCCTTCAGCATTACTCCTGCCGTGGCAGTGTGTTCTGGATGGCCAAGCTGTTCCTTGCACTGTATATGCCAGCCGATAACCCCTTCTGGACGGCACAAGAGACAGAAGGAGCGTGGACAAAGATGAAAAAAGCGGTTCCGCATCACGTTTATTCCAAAGAGACCAAAATTCTTGTCTCAGACTTTGCTGAACTGGGGATGGCGGAATTCCGTAATGTGTTCACCCGCAATAACGGGTTCTATTACGGACTTGAGAACTACAACAGGCTTTCATATAACTCGTCACTTCCCTGGCAGGCAGATGGCAAGAATGGTGAGGTGGCTATGAGCTACGTGGTTCTCTCAGCGCCAGCCAACGAAGCAGGAAAAGGAAGTTCTGACGCCAAGTGGCTTCAGATTAACAGCTATCATGGTGCAGGTCTCAATGATGCAGGATGGTTCTGTCGCACTGCAGAGATGCAGGACGATAAAACCGTTACCATCGGCTTGGCAGAGAAGGTCACAGCCAACGGCGTGGTCCGTGCTGACACGATAAGAACTAAAGGCCCCCGAAAGGTCCGCATGGGATTCTACGCGCTGCCTGAACTCGATATGCCAATATTAGCAACCGAAACCAAGGTCAAAGGTAAAAAGGCTATCACAATAGACAATGGCAAATACAGGCTGACCACAGTGCTGGATGAAGGTTGGGATGGCATTGAGGTGGTTCGCTGTCATCACCTGCACCCAGAGACCGATAACAGCACCGTAGTCAATCTCACAGCCACAGTCGATGGGCAAAAAGAACTTAAGTCTCAACTCATCATTCAGAAATCAAAGAGAAAAAAATAAATATAATTGGGAGTTATATTTAAAAAGGGAGTTAAAAGGGAAGTTAAATTAAATAAGGGAGTTAAAAAGGGAGTTAAGCACTTTCGTGCTGGACGATACTAAAGCGTTCAGAATATAATAGTTGGTTCAAGCGGGATATTTCGTTTCAAAAGTTTCGAAATATCCCGCTTGAATTACAAGTGAAGTTGAATGATTTGTCGTACGGCGTTCGCCATCTCCGTTTCTGATTGAAAGTCGGTGGGGTAGAGTACAGGCAGGTATTCCACACTGACAGGACAGCGCTTAGGCATCTTCTGGTGCTTGGGCATGGCTTCGAATGCTCCCTTGATGCATACAGGAACCACAGGGATTCCGAGAGTCATACTGAGGATGGCGAAGGTGGGGCGGAACTCGTTCAGATGGCCATCCAGTGTACGTGTGCCTTCGGGGAAGATGACGAGGTTGTGGCCCGCGCGGAGAGCTTGTCCGAGGTTGAGAATGCTGTCTTTCATTTTCGCTTTCTTCAGTACGATGACACCATGGCTGGCTGCGAACCGCTTGTTAAAGCCCGAACTGACATGTTCTTCCTTGGCGAAGAATCGTGTGTTGAGGAATTGCTCCTTGGGCATCCCTTGAGTCAGGAACAAGACATCGAGGTAACTCTGGTGGTTGGCCACCATGATGAAGTTGCCCGTCTGTGGAATATGTTCCATACCCTTCTGCTTCATGCTGAAATACGATTTAGTCAGCGCCTTGGTGCATTGTATTATCCACCATCCAGATGCCGACATCTGGGGAATATGGATTTGCCTTTTGTCGGAGAGGATGAGTTGTCGCCAGTTGATGTCCTCGAGCATCACCCGTGTCTTGTTCTGGCGGATGTACTCTGCGAGTTTGCCGATGTTGGGGCAGGAGAGAATCTCTTTCTGTGTCATCTCAATGCCGAAAGTCTGGTCAAGGAAGCACTCGAACTCCACCATGTCGAGCGAGTCGAAACCGAGGTCGGTGACAAGGTTGTCCTCAGCCAGGGAGTCTACTTTCTTCTCTTTCTGGATGTACTGATGGATGAGGACGAACTCCTCGGTGGTGGGTTGTTCGGCCACGAAAGTGCGGGTGTTGTCATTGTCCGACTTGCAGCTCTCCACCACAGCCGCCAGTTTGAAACGCTGCAGTTTGTCGAGTCGGGTGCGGGGCAACTCACCGTTATAGACGAAGATGCCTTGGATGGTCTTGTAGGATGCCACCTCACTGTTCACTTTATCCACCACTTCACGTTTCAGCTCCTCCTCGATTTGTGCCATACTCTTGTCCTTCGCCCATTTAGCCTGTGGGCAGATGATGGCTTTCAGCACATTGTCGGCTTCCACCACGGCAGCCTCTTTCACGCGGAGAGTGTCTTCCTGCAGATGCTGTTCCAGTTCCTCGGGATTGATGTTCTTGCCGTTCGACAGCACAATCATCTCTTTCTTACGTCCAGTGATGAACACATGTCCTTGTTCGTCCATATGGCCTAAGTCACCTGAATGCAGCCATCCGTCAGCGTCGATGATTTCGGCGGTGGCATCTGGGCGTTTGTAATAGCCTTGCATCACATTGGCACCTTTGGCACAAATCTCGCCGTCCTTGATTTCCACTTGACAGGAAGGAAGGGACTGGCCCACACAACCTGGTCGCAGGTCGTCGGGGCGGCTGAAAGCGATGATGGGCGCGCATTCCGTCATGCCGTAGCCCTCGATGAGTTCTATTCCCAACACGTGCATCCCTTTCCACAGTGCAGGGTCGAGGGCGGCCCCACCGCTCACGCAGGCCTCGAGATGACCACCCAGCATTTGGTGCACTTTTTTGAAGACGGTGCGAGAGAGACTCAAGCTGTTCACGGTTTTGCACAGATTGTAAAGAGAACGAGTAACGACCGATGCGTCAATTTTCTTCTTGATGCCATTATAAAGAGTCTGCCACAGACGGGGAACACCTACAATAGCACCAACCTTGCCGACCTGAAGGGTCTGCATCAGGTCGTCGGCGGCCATGGAAGGAGAGATGGCTATGCCTGCACCGATGATGAGAGGCACAAGCATTGTGCCTTGAAGGGGCAGTACATGGTGCAAAGGCAACAATGTCAGCACACGGCGTGACGGGCGAATGATAGGCACTTCTTCCGACACAGCACGCAGGTTGGTCAGGAGGTTGCAGAAGGAGAGCATCACGCCTTTGGGATTTCCCGTGGTGCCGGAAGTATAGATGATGATGGCGGTATGGTCCATCTCATAGTCAATCTTGGCGACAGGCGTCTCGGTTGGAACTTCTTCGCGCTCGTAGTCATCAATCAGCAAGACTTTGGCTTCTATGTTAGCCTCAGCCAGTGCATCTCGAACCGCCTGCTCCCTCGACTTGCTGGTCCATATTGCCACGGGCTGGCAGTCAGAGATCAGGTAGGCCAACTCCTGAACGCTGGCCATGGCATCCACAGGGATGGCTATGCCTCGGTTGAGCCACACGGAGAAAAAGGCATAGACATATCCTTCTCGGTTCTCGGAGAATATAATCACTTTCCTCCGCTGTTCCACAGGCGCTGAGGCTTCCTCAGAGGAAGAAACCGGTAAATGTCTGGCGAAAAGTGTGATGCGTTGCAACATCTCTCGGTACGAAACACTGTGGTCGAGAGTGATAATCGCATCCTTATTGAAATCCTTGAGCATTATGGATTGGTTTTATAGTCAAGTTACATTTTCCAGCGTTCCCTCAGTTCATCCTTGATTATTTCGCAGGGATGAGTGGCAATGGATGGAGTCTGTTCTCTTTTATATTATGATTGCAAAGATATAACATCTATTTCAAAAATGGAGATACTTCATGTGTTTTTTGTCAAAAAGTAGACCTACTATAATCATGAATATTGTTATCATAAATTCAATTATCATAAACATGATTATCATATTTATAACAAAATTCTTGGTTGTTCGATAAAAAAGCATTTTTCAACACTCTTTTCCAGCCTTGAAAGCCTTGAAAGTTGCCTTGAAGCAGTTTTCGAGGCTCTTTTTTTGATATTTGGATAATTTTGACTAATATTGCAATTTGAAACCTAAAAACATAACTATGACTGGAGAATTTGTATTAAGAATCTTCATCGCCACTGTGCTTGGCGCCATCATTGGCATTGACCGTGAATACCGCACCAAGGCGGCTGGATTCCGCACCCATGTGCTGGTGGCCCTTGGTTCAGCCTTGTTTATGATTATCTCGGTTCACGGCTTCGATTATGAGTTCTTTGCCAACGAATCCTTGGCGCATGAGGACAATATGCGCGAGCATCTCAACGCTTTGAGGCTTGACCCTGCCCGTATAGCCGCCCAGGTGGTTACAGGCATCGGTTTCATTGGTGCTGGAACCATTATCTTGCAGAAGAATGTGGTTCGTGGTCTTACCACTGCGGCAGGACTCTGGGTGACAGCCGCCATCGGCATGGCCTGTGGTGTCGGCATGTATGTGGTGGCAGCAGTCAGCACAACTTTGGTGATGATTTGCTACGAGGCTTTCAATTTCTTCCTTCACAAGATGCATAAAAGAGCAAGGGAGGAAGACAAGTTTCCCGATGAATGATATCGCTTTCGTAATAATCTGAAATAGCGATAATATCGAGATAACGTAATAACGGTGATAACGTTAAAACGACAAATCGGAATAATTTCGACATCTCTACATCTCGTTATAACAATAAAACCTTAAAAGCACAAACGGTATGAGAATCCTGAGAACCCTAATGGTGCCGCTGGCTCTGGCATTGGTGATGATTTCCTGTGAGGACAAGATGCAGACCGCCCAACAGTTTTGGCTCGACAATAACTATGTTGAGGCTATCGACATCTACAAGAAAGCTGCAAAGAAAGGCAATGTTTTTGCCACATACCGTTTGGCGAGGGCTTATGCCCTTGGACTGGGAACAGAGGTTGATGAACAGCAGGCGATGCAATTGTTTCACGAGGCTGCCGACAAAGGGTGCGAGGAGGCAAAATGCGATTTGGCTTTGGCCATGATAGGGGGGCTCTACGGACAGGAAAAAGACTATGTCGCAGGATTTGATAGCCTTAAAACCTTGGGCGAACAGTCGAAGAACTCGTATGTCCGCTCACGCTACGCAGGTTTATATTTCTGGGGACTCGACACTATCGTGGCGCAGGACAAGGACAAGGCCTATGAGATACTGCAGACCGTCAACGACAAGGAGAATTACGTCTATCTCTACCAGATGGCGCTTCTCTACTTGCATGGTTCTTCTGCGGTGGCGGTCAACAAGGGCATGGCCATTGACCTCTTCACACAGGCTTATAATAATGGTTCCAAATACTCCGCCTATTGCCTTGGCGACATTTATCAGTTCGGGCTGGCCGACACCAAGGTGAATCTGCCAGCGGCTGTCCAATGGTATGGAAAAGGTGTCGAAGGATGCGACCAAGACTGTATGCTCGCTCTCGCAGCCATCCATCTTTCCGATAATGAGGAGTATGCCAAACATCATAATGTGCAGAAGGGATTCCAACTGCTTGAGCGGGCGGCATTGCTCCATAATGCCGAAGCCTATTCGCGTCTTGGTGTGAATTACATCACAGGAAATGGAGTGGCCAAGAACGACGAGAAGGGCTACCAGTATTTGCTGAAGGCGGCCGAGTATGGGTCGGCATCAGGCAAGGCCGTTCTGGGACATATCCTGATGACAGGCATAGGGTGCACTGCCGACAAGAAGGAAGGCGTGCGCTATCTGGAGGAGGCTGCTGAAGCAGGGGAGGGTTCTGCTTCGTACGAACTCTACTTATATTATATCGGCTCAGACAACCGTCCTGTCAATTTGGAGAAGGCGATGAAATACCTTCAGATGGCAGGCGACCAAGGCAATCAGTCAGCATACTATTCCCTGGGCTATTATTACTATTACGGCAACCAGTACATCAAGAAGAACTACGAGCAAGCCCGCATCTACATGGAGATGGCGGCTTCATTTGGAGTGGTTGATTCCTACTCTATGCTTTCTGATTTCTATCGTGATGGCATCGGAGGACCCAAAGACCTGCAAAAGGCAGAGGAGTATCTCATGAAATCAGTAGGTATCGAAACCGAGGAATTCGCTGAAGAGGAGTAAGGAGTATTTCTGTTTTCACGATATAGCGAATTTATGCTTTTTCATTTACTTCTTTTGAACTAATGAAACGTACAAACAATATGAAACAGCAGTATGCAGTCATCGTGCTTTTTGCGTTGTTCCTGGCTTCAGGGCTGACCAGTCTCGACCGTTACCGTACGACGAGGCGGATGGTGAATGAGGATATGGACAGGGCATTGGCCATCACCATGGAGGAACAGCAGAGCGATGTCATCACTCTTGATACAGTCCGCATATTCAACAGTCATTTGCAAATAGCCGAACTGCGAGGAAAGGCCACTTTAGCTGTAGATGCTCGTAGCCAGAAGTTCAAGGCATACGCCAAGTGTTCCGAAGCCACCATTTTCAGCATGTCCGACCAACGGCCGGCCGCCTTGTTGTGGACCTTGACATTGTTGTGGGCCATGTTCACCTGGTATCGGAAAGTACGGACGCTTCCCGTGGCATCTGCCATAGAAGGAAACCGTTATGGCGGACTTGTGTTCTCAGAAGCAGAGAAACGTTTCTTCACCCTCAACGGTGATGCGGTACAGCTGACTCCCATGCAGCACCAATTGATGGAGATGTTCTATCATGCACCGGCATACACACTGACAAAAACTGAGATTTGCGCTGCGCTTTGGCCTGGAAAACCAGATGCCAGCGAGACGCTCTACACGCTCATCAAAAGACTGAAACCCGTTGTAGAGCAACATTCCAACCTGAAAATCGAGTCTGACCGAGGAAAGTCTTACAGGTTGACAGTCAAGTAATTGGAAACTGACATCTGGTCTGACTGCAAAATGTCAGACAAATGTCAGACAGTTTTTTCGCACCTTTTATGCGATTGTTGATAGCTTTGCCGCAAAAACGAGCAAAGCACAATGAAACAAACATCTTTTTCAAAACTCAACACCTGCATGGCATGGCTTGTCTTTGCCATTGCCGCTGTGGTTTATTGTCTGACTGTAGAGCCTACAGCCAGTTTGTGGGACTGTCCGGAGTTCATAGCCTGTGGCTACAAACTGGAAATTGGCCATCCCCCTGGGGCACCGGTCTTCATGTTGTTGTCCAACGTCTTCTCCCAGTTGGCAGGCGATACAGCGCATGTAGCATTGATGGTCAACATCCTGTCCGCACTCTTGAGCGCAGGCTGCATCCTTTTCCTCTTCCTCACCATCACCCACCTTGTCAGAAAATTAGTCTCACCTGCAGGCGCTATCATCACTATCCCACAAGTCATCAGTGTTGAGGCTTGTGGAGTGGTGGGTGCCTTGGCATACACTTTCAGTGACACGTTCTGGTTCTCTGCCGTTGAGGCCGAAGTCTATGCCTTCTCCAGTTTTCTGACTGCGCTGATGTTCTGGTTGATACTGAAATGGGAAGACGAGGCCGACGCGTCGAAGAGCGACCGTTGGATTATCCTGATTGCTTATATTACAGGCTTGTCTATCGGTGTCCACTTGCTCTGTCTGCTTTGTTTGCCGGCCATGTCGTTTGTGGTCTATTTCCGAAAGGCCAAGCGAGTCACCAGAATGGGGATGATAAAGGCATTGATGGCTGGAGGTCTGCTTTTGGGCGGCATCCTCTATGGCCTCATTCCTGGTGTTGTGAAATTGGGAGGTTGGTTTGAACTGCTGTTCACCAATATGCTTGGTTGCCCGTATCATACAGGACTTTTTGTTTACCTCATCCTCTTGGTTGTCGGACTTGTCGTTGCATACTATAAAACACGGCGCAAGGGAGTCAAGTTGTCGTTGGCCTGTCTGTTGATGATACTGGCAGGCTACAGCAGTTATGGTGTCATTCTCATCCGTGCCAACGCACAGCCACTGATGTGCGAGAACGCCCCCGACAATATCTTCTCGCTGGCCAGTTACCTTAACCGTGAGCAGTATGGATACACACCGCTTCTTTATGGGCCAGCCTATAGTAGTGAGCTGGACTATGAGACAAAGGGCAACTATCAAGTGGTGAAGCATAAGCAGGGGAAACCTATATACAGGCCTTCGGCAGACTCTACAGAACGCAAATACGAGTTGATTCGCCACGAAATACAATATGTGTATAAGGACAACATGTACTTCCCGAGGATGCATTCTATGCGTCACGCTAAGGCTTACGAGCAATGGATGGACGGTGTCGGGAAAGAGGGGCGTCTGCCGACAGCCAGAGAGAACCTGCGTTTCTTCATTAGTTATCAGGTGAACTTCATGTATTGGCGCTACTTTCTGTGGAACTTCGTAGGTCGGCAGAACAATATACAAGGAAACGGTGAAGTGGAGCATGGCAACTGGATTACAGGTTTCAGATTCATCGATGACTTGATATTGGGGTGTGATACATCGAAGCTGCCGAGTGACCTGGCGAATAATAAAGGACACAATGTCTTCTATGCTTTGCCACTCTTGCTTGGGTTGTTGGGTATGGTCTGGCAATGGCGGCGAGGACATAATGGCAAAAGACAATTACTGATTGTCGGGTTGCTGTTTGTGATGACCGGACTGGCCATCGTGGTTTACCTGAATCAGACACCCCAGCAACCACGAGAGCGTGACTATGCCTACGCCGGTTCCTTCTATGCTTTTGCGATATGGATAGGTGTTGGAACAGGGGCCGTCATCGCCATGATGCGGAAATTATTCAAGGGACGTAAACTTGAAGCATCCATAGCTGGGGCTGTCATTTGTCTGTTGGTGCCGTTGCAGATGGTGAGCCAAACATGGGACGACCATGACCGTTCTGGACGTTACACTTGCCGTGACTTCGGTGCCAATTACCTTGAGAGCATGCAGAAGGAAGGATATCCTGTCATCTTGACCAACGGCGACAACGACACCTTCCCGCTTTGGTACAATCATGAGGTGGAGGGTGTGCGCACCGACACCCGTGACTGCAATCTGGAGTATCTGCATACCGATTGGTATATCGACCAGATGAAACGTCCTGCCTACGACTCACCTCCTTTGCCTATCAGTTGGCGACACGACGACTACCAAGAGGGTAGGAGAGAGGATGTGCTTGTGCGTCCAGAACTGAAAGGCGAGGTGAAGACGTTCATAGCGCAGAACCCTGAAGAGGCCAAGGAGCTGTTGGGCGACAAGCCGTTCGAATTGAAGAACATTATTGACAAATGGGTGCTCAACGACCGAGAAGAGATGCAGTGCATACCCACTGACACTGTCACCATCAGTTCGGACAAGGGAGAGATGGTCATCTCGCTGAAGGATGTGAAGCGACTGTTCAAGAGCGACTTGATGGTGTTGGAGATGTTGTCGAAAGCGGATTGGGACCGTCCTATCTATATGTCAATCAGTATGGGGTCGAGCATTCTGCCGTTCCTCCGCGACCATCTGGTGCTGGAAGGACTCGCTTATCGCATTTCTCCAACGGCTGAAGGGCAACGAGTGAATGTGGACCGTCTTTACGACAACATCATGCATCGCTTCCGCTATGGTGGCCTCAACAAGAAGGGCATCTATGTGGATGAAGACGTGATGCGTATGGCCAATGCACATCAGTTGGTCATGAGTGTGCTTATCGACTCGCTCATCCAAAAGGGAGACTTGGAAAGGGCTTTGGCGGTCTGCCACAAGTGGAAGCAGGAAATGCCACAGGAGAACGTGCCTTATCTCGAGACGGCTCTTTCCATGGCCCGCTGTTATTACCTCACAGACCAACAGCAACAAGGCGACGAGATTGTCTTTGACCTATTGCGCCGTTCAGATGAATGGCTCTCATGGATAGAAACCATCAAGCCAACACGTCGGAATGGTTCCCTCCATTCCTTCTATACATGGATGCAGAACATGGAGCAGGCCCTCGCCTTGGCTCAGCAATTTGACAGAACCGAAATCTTCCACCAATATTACAAGCCGTATGAATTCCACATCCAACAAATCCAACAAAACTGACCGCCGTATGAACTGCTATAGCAAGTCCAATGACCCATCAGTCAAATGCAACAATACTACTCTTAGTGGGAACTCTGGCAGTTATTCGCACCGTCTTATCATTGCTGTCGCATGTCTCTTTATTATCATCGGTTATATACTGATGTCAGGTTCAGCAAACACACAGCAGGTTTTTAATCCCGATATCTTTTCGACGACAAGGATTGTTATCGCTCCGATGCTATGTATGGCAGGTTATCTGTTGATTATCGTCGGAATACTCTGGAAAAAATGAAAAGACAATCGAAACATGCCATAAAAGGCAGATTGATACATACGTTCATCCGTTTGTTACAACTGTGAAAGGCGACTGCAAGGGAAATGTGTACCTTTGCACAGCTAACTTAACAAAATAACAGACGATAAGATGAAACAATTACTTATTATTCTGACGATGGCATGGACTGCAATGAGCGTCCATGCCATTACTGTACCTGACACAATCTTTAACCGCTCTGAACACGAGGACTTCGCTTTTGGCGCCGATGTGAGTTTCGTGCCACAGATGGAGAGCTGGGGGACGAAATGGCTCGACAAGAATGGCAAGCAGAAGGATATCCTGCAGATTCTGAAGGAGCAAGGCATCAACAACATCCGCTTACGCGTATGGACGGTGAACAGCGGAGCCAGTAGCAAACAAGAGGTTGTCAGCATGTGCAAACGGGCCAAGGAGAAAGGTATGGGTGTGATGATAGACTTCCATTACAGCGACACTTGGGCTGACCCAGGCAGTCAAACCATTCCCTCTGCATGGACAGACCACAGTGTGGATGCGCTCGCTAAAAACATATATGACCACACCTACGATGTGCTATCAGCCATCAAGGCGGCAGGTGTCGTCCCGAAATGGGTGCAGGTGGGCAACGAGACGAAACGCGGAATGCTCTACCCCGTAGGGCAGACCAACAAAGGTGGTTCGGTGGCGTTCGCCAAGTTTGTGCAAAGTGGCTATAACGCTGTGAAGGCTGTGGATTCGACCATGCAAGTCATTGTACACTTACCCGATGGACATGATAACTCGCTCTATCGCAGTATCTTCGATGGTTTGAAGAAAAATGGTGCTAAGTGGGATATCATAGGTCTTTCGGCTTATCCTCGCTGGTCGCATCTTGACGGTCCGACAATGATTAATAAGGTGATGGCCAACATCAATGACTTGAAAAGTCGCTACCGTACCCCTTGCATGATTGTGGAGACGGGTCACTACCCCCGAGAGGCCGTTGCAGGCAACCAGTATTTGGTGGGTGTGATGGATAAGATGATTAAGAATGGTGACTTGGGATGCTTCTATTGGGAGCCCGAATCAATGGGCGGCTACGACATGGGTGCATGGGACGAGTCTACCCGCAAGCCTACTGTAATGATGGATGCTTTTCTGGGTGTGAAGCATACGGAAGTGTCGTGGCTGATGAAGGCGAAGATGACCTCACCGACTCCAGACCAGAGTTTTGAGGCTGGTGACCTTGAACTGAAGGCTCGCATACAGCATCAGCGCAAGAATCGTATTCATTCGGTGGAATTCCATTTTGACAAGAATACAGTCGGAACCTATACGGTGGAAGACCTCAGTTCTGTAGGGACAATAGCCACCATCCCATTTACTGTGAACGATACAACCATTGGCGTTCATACAGCATGGGCAAAAGCCACCGACACATCAAATAACACCCAGACCACCGACACCGTGAGTTTTTTTGTGGGTAGTTCGACGTTGTTCGATGCTGGTATTGTAGAGAACGGAGACCAAAAAGGAGGCACAGCACGTTGGGGCATCTCGGTGACTGAGGCTGGACATTATCGCCTGGCATTCAAATACAGCAGTCCAGCGCTTCGCAGAACAGAGATACGTGTTGACGGAGACAGCATCTGTAAAAGCTTTTTCCAAAAGAACTCGGGTGGCTACCACACCCTTGACATCGAAATAACGCAACCTGGTAATCATGAACTACTACTGACCGCAACGGGCAATACAGGCTTGCCCGATATCACATCACTGCGTGTTTTCCCTTTGGAAGGACAGGACGCACCATTGCCAAGCGATTTGACAGGCATCACCAGTCAGCGCATCGGCGATGATGATGAAATGGTGGATATTTATAGTCTCTCGGGAGTGTTTGTCCGCAGAGTGCCGCAGTCTCAGTTGGGAATCTCGCTGGGTGCTCGGTCGTCGGCAGTGGTCTCTTTGCCAAATTGTGTGGGAGGAACACTGTACATTGTTCGGAAGCAACGGCTGAAATAGCTGACCGATGAGAAACCCGTGGCGTAACTGACCTCGGTGACGGTCAGTTGCCCTTCGCGCAGCAATTCTGCAGCACGTCGAAGGCGGATGGTACGGATGAACTCTGTGGGTTTCTGGCCTGTGAGTGATTGGATTTTGCGATAAAGGGTCATTCGGCTCATGCACAGGTCGTTGCTCAATTCTTCTACAGTGTATTGGTCATTGCTCAAGTTTTTCTCTACTTGGGCAATGGCTTTTTGAAGAAGTAAGGATCCTTGTGGCTCCAGAGCAGAAGGAGTCGTCTGAGATTCAGAAGTCTCTTCGCTTGTAGTGTGGGATGGAGCTGGTGCCTTCATCATTTCAAGGAACTTGTCACGTTGGCGTCTTAAGATGTAGTTATATATAGCGAGAGCCACGATGCCAATGACTACAAGCAAATAGACGCACCACATCCACCATGACGTGAGCCATTTAGGCACCAGTTCCACGATGATGTCACGCTCGGGCTGGCTCCAGCGGCCGTCAGGCATGGTCTCTTGCAGTTCTATGCAGTATACGCCGTCGGCTTCTCGGCTCTGCTGGCGCAGAGTGTGACGCTCGGTATCGTAAATCCGTACGTAGCGGTCATAGACGATGACCAGTCTTCCGGTGCTGTCGGTGTTCATGGCAATGATGCCGTCACCATGTTCGTTGGCCGCATAACTGTCAGTCGTCAGTTGTCCGTCCTTGTAGCGGTAAAGCTGTCCGAATATGGTGCCGAGCCATAGTGTTCCGTCAGCGGAGAAAGTCATGGCTGCTACATCTTTAGTGTCGGGTAGCACCACGTCTTCAACTTCCGACGCTTGCGCCTTTCGGCGTATATCCTTACCAGTGCTGAACCATAGCGTTCCATCCTCGGAATAAGTGATAGCCGTGGGACGAGAAGACAATTGACGGGCCATACGTACGGAGTCAGCATATTGGGTGGTGAGGAATCCCCCTGTATTCCATAAAAGGGTATTACCGATAGCAAAAGATTCGCCTTGGCGGTTAGCCACTAACAAACGTCCATGATGGTCAAGCGACATTCTGCCCATGGCCATAGGGACATTGTCCATGATGGAGTCAAGCGTGATGGCCTTTAGTTCTTCTCCAGTCTTGTAAACTTGCAGCCTGTCAATCGTGCATGCGTATAGACGGTCGCCTGAAGCTGAGCGCTTGAGGTCGGTGCAGATTCCTTGTCCAGCCTGTGGTTGCAGATCGACACTGCCCTTATCTGGATGATAGCGGACAATGCCGTTTCCCAATGTTCCTACCCATAGACAGCCAGCTGAATCGTCAGCCAGTACTGTCGGTGCAGCGTCGAGAGGCCAAGGTGCTTCGACCAGGCTGTCGCCTTTCAAATAGAGCAGACCGCCCTCCCATTGAGTGGCCCAAATGCGTCCGTTGCCATCCTCAAAGAGCCGCGCCACATATTTCTGAGGTGAAATGTAGGTAGCACGTAGAGTCAGTGTACTGTCAAAACGATACACTTTCATGTTTGCCGTCAGCAACACATCGCCATTGTGCAGCAACAAGATGTCGTCCACCCGTTTGTCATCGACCTCTTCCAGACGTCTGATATTGAAATCGTTCTTGTCGAGCGCATAAGCACCATGGAAGGTTCCAATAATGATGTGATGATTCGCCTCGGCCAGACAACCCACATTGTTGCTGCCCAGCAGTTCCGGACGTTCAGCATCGCTACGGAAAATGTCCATCTGTCGTCCGTCGTCTCGACACACGCCGCCACCTTCAGTAGCATACCACAGACAGCCTTCGCTGTCCTCCATCACGAACAGCACATTACTGGACGAAAGTAGTTCCTGATTGGGTAGTTTTAAATACTTCTGACCTTGTGCGGCCAAACTCAGCGGTATCAGTAGCCATGTCAAAATGGCCATTATGATGTTTTGCATGATGTCTTATTAATAATAGAACACAAAGTTACATAATTTCATTGAGATGTGACATCTGTTCAATGCTCTTTTAGAAAATTTTTTATACTTTTGTATCCCAACTTTTTGTAACCAATTAATAATTTACAATACTTACCATCATGAAGAAAACCATTCTTTTGACGATGAGCTTCATTGCCATCATCACAACCGCCTCTGCTCAGGGGCAGCGTCGTCCACGTTTCCAGCGTGAGGCTTTCCAGACAGACAAACCTATGGTCCACGACCCCGTAATGGCCAAGGAAGGCGACACCTATTATATCTACGCTACGGGCATGGGAATCCAGCAGATGACATCGAAAGACCGCAAGACATGGACAGTGTTACCACAACCCGTAATGACGGTCATTCCAGGTTGGACCACCGACTCTGTGCCAGGTTTCGGCAATCATGTCTGGGCTCCCGATGTCATCCAGTGGCATGGCCGCTGGTGGATGGCATACAGTTGCTCAACCTTCGGTAGGAATGGTTCGGCTATCGGTCTTCTCAGCAGTCGTTCTTTGGGCGCTAATATATGGAAAGATGAGGGGTGCATCGTCACATCACACACATGGAAAGTGAACGCTGACGGCCAGACGTCGGGCGACAATTGGAATGCCATTGACCCGAACTTCGTCATCGATGACACTGACACCCCATGGCTCGTATGGGGCTCCTTCTGGGATGGCATACAGTTGGCGCGCCTTGACTCCACGATGCATCTGGCCACTAAGCCTGTGACCATAGCCCGTCGCCACCGCCCCGGTGATAAGAATGCTGCAGAGAACCCCACGTCTCGCTTCGCCGGTCCCAACGCTATTGAGGCGCCTTTCATCTTCCGCCACAATGGCTACTACTACCTTTTTGTATCTTGGGATTATTGCTGCCGTGGGGCGCAGAGCAACTACCGTGTGGCTGTTGGACGCAGTAAGAATGTGAGTGGCCCCTACCTTGACCGCGAAGGCAAAGACATGCTTTTGGGTGGAGGAACGCTTATCCTAGAGGGTGACAAGACTGAATGGGAAGCCGCTGGACACTGCGCTGCCTACAACTTTGACGGGGAAGACATCTTTGTCTGCCATGGCTACAGTGCCACTCAGAATGGTGCCGCCATGCTTATCCAACGGACTATCAACTGGACTTCTGATGGATGGCCAGAGCTTGTAACTAACAAATAAAGCTATAATCAACAAAGCTAAAACTAACTAACAACCACTAAACAACATGCACAAATTTCTATTCTCAGCACTGCTGCTGATGACTGCCTCGTTAGCGACAGCCCAGACACAACCCATCCGAATTGACCTCGGCCAGAAAGGAGCCGTGGTCTCGCCAAACCTCTATGGTATCTTTTTCGAGGAAATCAGCCACGCCGGCGACGGAGGTCTTTATGCCGAACTGGTACAGAACCGTGGTTTCGAGGAACATGTGCTGCCTTCCAGTATGACCTATCGCGAAGGACGGGCTTGGGCAGTCGATGCCATGAACTATGAGCACCGCAACAACCGCAAATGGAACATCCCTTGGAACATGGATGAGAAAAAGATGACGGGATGGCGGGTCGATGGTGTGAACGCTACAGTGAAGGGAGATGTCATTGAATCCCCTGCACCACTGCATGAAAACACGCCACACGCCATGCAGCTCAGCATCACGAAAGTGCAGAAGGGCGGCAAGGCTGTGCTCAGCAACATTGGCTATTGGGGCATGGGTCTGAAGCAAGGCGAAAAGTACGACCTGCGTTTTTATGTGAAGAGCAGTGATTATCGTGGTGGCATCACAGCCCGTTTGGTGAATGGCGAGACGGGTGCGTCGCTTGGAACGGCCGTCTTTACCAGCAAGTCATTGAAGGAGTGGACGGAGCTGACAGCAACACTGACAGCCGATGCTACTGCCGTCAAAGGTGAGCTTGCCCTGGAGTTTGACCAGAAGGGGACGGTGTTGGTGGACTACGTGTCCCTCTTCCCGCAGGCTACATTCAAAGGTCGAAAGAACGGACAGCGTGCTGATGTTGCACAGATGCTTGTTGATTTGCATCCTAAGTTCATGCGCTGGCCAGGCGGTTGCATCGTTGAGGGAGCGACTTATGAGAACCGAGTGAAATGGAAAGAGACACTGGGAGACCCGATGACCCGCCGAGGCGAATGGGATGTTTGGGGTTATCGTGCCACATGGGGCATGGGCTACCATGAGTTCCTTCAGTTCTGCGAAGACTTAGGTATGGATGCTATGTTTGTGAACAATGCAGGTATGTCTTGTTCGGTTCGCAATGGTGATTTCGTGAGCAGCGATGCCGATATGAATGCCGTGGTTCAGGACTTCCGTGATGCCATAGACTATGCTCTGGCAGACCCTGCAACGAACAAATGGGCAAAGATGCGTGCCGAAGCCGGACATCCCAAACCATTCCCATTAAAATATGTAGAGATAGGCAACGAGAATGTAGGTCCTGAATACGTCACGCACTTCAACTATATCTTTAAGCGTTTGAAAGCGGAATATCCGCAAATCATATTCATCAACACTCTCGGTCACACCGACCCATTGTTGGGGCAGATTCCAGGCGAGTACATGGTGGATCCCCACTGGTATCGCAATCCCGATTTCTTCTTTGCCAACAACCATCTATTTGATGATGCGCCCCGCACCCACGATATCTATGTAGGCGAGTATGCCTGCAATGGTGGTGTAGGTGCTGGCAACTTGCTGGCCGCGCTCAGTGAGGCTGCCTTCATCATGGGTATGGAGCGCAACAGCGATGTGGTGAAGATGTCGTCGTACGCCCCGCTTTTTGAGAACGAGAACCGCCGCGACTGGCCCTGCAACCTTATACATATCAACAGTTCTGAAGTCTATGGCCGTGCTTCCTACTATGTACAGCAGATGTGTGCTGAGCATCGTCCCACCTATAATATATATGTGAGTGAGCCGACTACAGAAGGTGAGGCTCAGCCTTTCCGTGCGGGAGGCATCGGACTAGGCAGCTATGCCACACAGTGTGAGTATAAGGATATCAGTGTGACCACAACCGACGGGCAGGTGAAGAATATCAGTCCCTCGCAGTTCCAGAGCCGCAGAGGAGAATGGAAGGTGGAGGGTGATGTCATTCGCCAGACATCCAATGAACAACTCACCATGACGCTGTTGCCAGGTTTCAGCAGCGACAGTTATACACTTCAGCTGAAAGCCCGTAAGTTGGGTGGAATGGAAGGCTTTTTCATCTATTACGGCATGGATGAGCGTGGCAGTAACGGTTTTGCGGCCAATATCGCAGGCTGGAACAACCGTACAACCGCCATTCAGCCCATTCAGCGCGGTCGTACCAATGACGTGCTGGGTCGTCGTGCTAATCAAACTGTCGATACCGACAAGTGGTATGACGTGAAGATTGTCGTTACCCCTATGGAAGTAACCCTCTACGTTGATGGGCAGGAGCAGACCGTCGCCCGTCCAACAGGACGCACACGGCACTTCTGCCAGACGGGTTATGACGAGCAGGCAGGCGAACTCGTTATCAAGGTTGTCAATGGCACCGACCAATCCTACCGTCGTTCTTTCATTATTGATGGTACCAATACAGTTCTTCCTACGGGCAAGGTCATTACCCTCCATGGTGATGCCAACGACGAGAACACCTTTGAGCAACCCACAAAACTTGCTCCACAAACCCATCTTTTCGGGAAGTTCGGTAAACAGTTTGATTATGAGTTTCCACCGATGTCTTTCACCATTATGCGAGTGAAGGTCAGCAAATAAAGAATTAGCTTATGAATATAAAGCGTTTTTTCGTGGTATGTCTGTTCTTGCAGGCCATATTATTGAATGCTCAAGTCAATGACAAGGACTTCGTAAAGGGAGCCGACGTGGGATTTCTTACAGGCCAGGAACAACGAGGCGTGAAGTTTCACGACCGTAACGGCAATGAGCGCGAGTGTCTGGAACTGCTGAAAACCGATTACCAGATGAGTGCTATACGTCTGCGTGTCTGGGTGAATCCGCGCGGAGGCTCTAATGATAAGAACGAACTATTGGCCATGGCCAGAAGGGTCAAGGCTTTGGGAATGGACTTGATGGTTGATTTCCACTATAGCGACTCTTGGGCCGACCCGGGCAAACAACCTATTCCGAAGGCTTGGCTTGGACACTCTTTTGAAGAGATGAAGCAGGACTTGCGCAACCACACCATAGAAGTACTTTCTTTGCTGAAAGAGAACGGCATCAAGCCACGATGGGTGCAGGTGGGCAACGAAACCACCAACGGCATGCTTTGGAGCGTGAAAACCAATGAAAGAGGATGGGAAGTGAAAGACTCTCTCGGCCACACCATCATCACGCACAGTATGGGGCATTTCAAAACCCAACCTCAACAGTACGCAGGCTTCATCCGTACGGGCTACGATGCGGTGAAAGAGGTCTTTCCCGATGCCATCGTCATTGTACATCTTGACCGAGGTCATCAGCAGAAACTGTACGACAATCATTTAGACACGCTGTTGAAATATGGTGGCAAGTTCGACATGATAGGCATGTCGCTTTATCCCTACTGGGCGATGGAAGGACATCCAGAATTGAATGCCGACGACATCATCACGGACTGTATGGCCAATATTCGCCATGTCAGCGAGAAATATGGTTGCGACGTCATGATTGTAGAGACAGGTTTTGAGGTCAACGAGCAGCATCCCGAGGTGATGGAAGAGGGTAGGAGGCAACTCACCCGTGTTATCAACGAATCACGCACCCAGACTAACGGCCATTGCCGTGGTGTGTTCTATTGGGAGCCTCAATGTTTGCCAGGCGGCTATAAACTCGGTGCATTCGACCGTAATGCCGCTCCGACAGCCATCATGGAGGGATTCATAGAAAAGTAATGTTTTGATGCTCCGAAGTGTGAGATTATCTAAAGAAATAAAAAAGGAAAGCAATGAAAAGACTGACCGTTCTTTGCTTGATGGCTGTGTTGATTGTTTCGTACGTCTCCGCACAGCCGCGCAAGATGACCAATATGGATATGGGATGGCGTTTTCATCTTGGTGATGTTGATAAAGCGCAGTCACTCGAATACGATGATGGCAGTTGGCGCAGGCTCAATGTGCCACACGACTGGAGTATTGAGGGAGAAAACCTACGCGACAATCCTGGAGGAGGGAGCATAGGGTTCTTTCCCACAGGCTTGGGGTGGTATAGGAAAACTTTCGATGTGAAAAACTACGACAGCCGGAAACTATACACCATCGAGTTCGACGGTGTCTATATGAACAGTACGGTCTGGATTAATGGACATGAATTGGGGACATGGCCATACGGCTATTCCAGTTTTTCCTACGACCTTACACCCTATCTCAAGAAGAAGGGCAATGTGCTTGCTGTGAGGGTTGACAACTCACAGCAGACCAATTCCCGCTGGTACACAGGATCAGGTATTTATCGCCACGTGCGACTTGTAGAGACCGAAACCACCCACTTTGCCAAATGGGGTGTGTTCAATAGTACCATAAGTCTGAATGATGACGAGGCAGTTGTGAGAGTGAAATCCGAAGTGGAGAATGGTGAGAAACGTCATAGGACGCTGGTTTTGCGTCATGAAATTATTGACGCAAAGGGGAACACGGTGGCAAAGAGCGAGAAACCTGTTGTCATGACAGATTCACCCATGATGAACGATGAGCAGACGGTTACCGTTGGTCATCCCCAGGCATGGTCTTTGGAAACGCCCTATCTCTACACACTCCGTTCCACACTCCTTGAAGGCAAGAGAGTGGTGGATGTGGTGGACAATACTTTAGGCATCCGTACTATTGATTATCCGCTTGACAAGGGTTTCTTGTTGAACGGCAAGCAAGTGAAAATGAAAGGTGTCAATCTGCACCACGATGGTGGTGCAGTCGGTGCAGCCGTTCCCGAACGCGTGTGGGAACGTCGGCTGGAAATACTCAAGAGTGGTGGTTGCAATGCCATCCGAACCGCTCACAACCCACCGGCACCCGAGTTTCTTGACTTGTGCGACCGCATGGGCATTCTTGTCATGGATGAGGCTTTCGACCAATGGATTAATGGCAAGAACAAACAAGATTACCATCTTTACTACCGTGAATGGCATGAACGTGACCTGACTGCCATGGTGGCACGCGACAGAAACCATCCCTCGGTGGTGATGTGGAGTATTGGCAACGAAATACGTGACCAACGGTCGGCGGAAGGACCTGGAGAAGCGGCAGAGATGATTGCCATCTGCCATCGTCTGGACGATACAAGATTAGTTACCAGCGGAAACGACGAAATAGCGTCCAACAGCCCTACTTCGCCTGAGTTCCTGGCTGCTTTCGAGAACGATATCATCGGATATAATTACCCTGACCGATGGCGTACACGCCGTGAAGTGCTTTATGCTATTGATAAGTCTGATTTTCCAAACAGACGTGTTGTCGCTACAGAATCAACGGGATTGGGTGGCCCACGACGGCAGTATCAATGGACAGGGACAATGCCACCTCCTCAGTTGGGAGCAGGGGCAGATGGTTTCAGTCCACAACAAATGCAACAACGGCCTTTTGGTCGTCGTAACCGAGGACTTATCAGCAGTGAGTTGATTGATGTGGAACATCGGTGGCGGTTCACCACTGCATACGACTATGTCATTGGTGACTTCATGTGGACGGGAATCGATTACTATGGTGAGTCGTGGTGGCCTTCGCGTGGCAGTCAGTCCGGCTATCTTGACAATTGCGGGTTTTGTAAGGACGGATATTGGTTTTTCAAAAGCATTTGGAGCGATGAGCCTGTCTTACATCTTTTCCCTCACTGGAACTGGGAGGGTCATGAGGGACAAATCATGCAGGTAGCTTGCTACACGAATTGTGAGGAAGTGGAACTGTTTGTCAATGGAAAATCATACGGAAAGAAGGCAACGGAGTTTCCACGTCGTGGTGTCAATCCTAGTTGGGCTTCCTACGACCCCGGCAAGCATTTCGCCACAACCGCCGACCTCCATCTGACGTGGGACGTGGAATACCAGCCTGGAGAGATTAAGGTTGTGGGGGTTCGCGACAGTGTGGTCTTGGAAGAGGTGATTCGCACCGCAGGTGCTCCCTCCCGTTTACGTGCCACTGTTGACCGTCCGTCATTCCTCGCAATTCCATCCGATGTGGCGCATGTCACCATCGAAGTGCTTGATGCCGAAGGCAACATCTGTCCGTTGAGCGACAATCTTGTTCGTTTCACGGTGAAGGGCGGTCGTCTTTTAGGCGTTGAGAATGGCAATATGACAGACCTTGGTTCTGTGCAGTCATCTGAGCGAAAAGCTTGGTCGGGCAAATGTCTCGCAATCATAGCCGCCGACCGTCCAGGCTCTGTCACTGTCGTCGCAGAGGCCGATGGTTTGCAACCCGCAGAAGTGACGTTCACTGCCTCGTCAGGTGTGTCTTTACACAGATAAACCAATCATGTCAAAGCCAATGAGCATATCGTTAGTTTCCTCAAAAGAAAGTTTTGATAGATATAAACAAGAATAATTAAATTAATGACAGATATGAGAAGAATAGTATTATTGTTGGCCGCCTTTTTCATTCAGATGGCTATCATCTGCACTCAGGCGCAACCTATCACGGCTGGTCAGCACACCCGTGTTAATACCATCTATGGCCCTATTGAAGGTTATCAAGATGGTAGTATTTTCACATTCAAAGGCATCCGCTATGCCAAGGCCGAGCGTTTTATGCCTCCGCAGGCACCCGACAAGTTCACTGAGCTGCGGCAGTGTAAGGTGTATGGACCACAGGCACCTCAGGGCGAGTCACTTCGCTGGAATGACAGCAACAGCCAGACCGACTATGGATTCGGTAACCAGTTCGTCACCGAGCCGATGGACGAAGATGCTTGTCTTGTGTTGAATGTATGGACACCGAGTATCAGCGACGGCAAGAAACGACCTGTCTTCGTGTGGATTCATGGAGGAGGTTATACAGGAGGGTCAGCCCATGATTTACCTTGTTATGAAGGCCGTGCATTGGCAGAAGCTGGCGACATCGTCACAGTAAGCCTCAACCATCGTCTGAACGTGTTAGGCTACATCGACCTGACAGGTCTTGGCGGCAAGTACTCACAGAGCGTGAATCTGGGTATGCAGGACATTGTCAAAGCCTTGGAATGGATACGCGACAATATTGCCCTCTTTGGTGGCAATCCCGACGAAGTGACCATTGGCGGTCAGTCTGGTGGTGGTGGCAAGGTCTCTACACTGTTGGCCATGCCTTCGGCTAAGGGTCTCTTCAAACGGGCTATTGTTCAGAGTGGGTCGACGTTACGCCAAGCCTTGCCAGAGCAGAGGCAGGCTTTTGGACGCGCATTTGCTCAGGAATTGGGACAGCCCGCAACAGCACAGGCCGATTTTTCACGGTTTACCTACGACGAACTTAACCACGCTGTTACCCGTCTGAGTCAGAAGGGCATACGTGGCGGTTTCTCGCCCGTGGTCGATGGAACCATCTTGCCTCAGCATCCTTTCGACCCAGCCTCACCTGTGTCTAAGGATGTACCGATGCTTATTGGTACTGACTTCAATGAGTTTACGTTCGACATCAGTCGTGATATGACATGGGAGGAAGCCGAAGCCGCCGTGCGCCAGCGTCAGGGGGAAAAGGCCGACCAATATATCGCTGCTTTCCGAAAAGCCTATCCCAATGCACAGCCCAAGGAAATGACTTACGTCGATACAGGCTTCCGTGCTGGAGCCGTAAGTCAAGCAGCAGCCAAGGCCGCTCAAGGAGGAGCACCAGCATATCTTTATCTGTTCACATGGAAACCAGAGAGCAATGCGCTTGGTGCTTCCCATGGCATGGAACTGCCTTTTATGCTACACAACGTCAGCCTTCAGCGTGAGATGACGGGTGCTTCGGAAAAGGCATATAAGTTCGAGAAACTCATTAGCAGCATCTGGCTCTCTTTTATCAAAACGGGTAATCCTAACGTGAAAGGACTTCCCAAGTGGGAACCCTACAATGCAGAGACTGGTGTGACGATGATTCTCGATAATCGTTGCGAGCCACGTCAGCACCACGACAAGGAGCTGATGGAACTGAGCAGGAGCATTTGGTAAGAGGGTGTAAAAGGTCAATGCATAAAATCAAAATGAGCCATCTCGAAAAATGGCTCATTTTGATTTTTTAGGGGTATTGCAGGGCTGGAGAGACTACGTTTTCCTGATTTCTAAAGTATTTCTCTGGCAATCCAGGCGCATGCTTCGGCGTCGGCAAGTGCGTGGTGATGTTTTTCCAGGCTGTAGCCACAAGCTGCGGCCACAGTTTGGAGTTGGTGATTGGGTAGGAAGCGCAATGTGCGTCGCGACGCAGCCAGTGTGTCGTAGAACTCATAATCGGGGTAGTCCATCTGATAGACGCGGAATACGGCTTTCAGACAGCCCTCGTCGAACGGTTTATTGTGGGCAACAAGCGGCAGCCCTTCAATCAGAGGCTCTATCTTGACCCACACTTTGGGAAAGACGGGGGCGTCGTCAGTGTCATCGCAGCAAAGGCCATGAACCTGACTGCACCAGTAGTTATAATAGTTCGGCTCGGGCTGGATGAGTGAGTAGAACGAATCCACTATCTCACCGTCGCGTACAATGACAATGCCCACAGAACAGACGCTACTACGCTCATTATTGGCCGTTTCGAAATCTATCGCTGCAAAATCTTGCATATGTTTGTCCTTTCTGTTTTTTTAGTGTTTAGCGTTCATTTAATATGAACAACACATTTTTATTATTGTATTGCCTGACACTAT
Organism: Bacteroidaceae bacterium; assembly: GCA_017534705.1. Classification (GTDB taxonomy): domain Bacteria; phylum Bacteroidota; class Bacteroidia; order Bacteroidales; family Bacteroidaceae; genus RUG11857. Next base: position 8,867 of record JAFXVU010000031.1, on the reverse strand, counting down.
ATTTGTTCCCGCATTTTGTGATTTCCCATGCAAATATACATCAAAGATACACCAAATCATGGGATAGGTGTGAGAAATAAGGAGATATTACTGCTTTATTATCATGTTTTTTGCTACTTTTGTAATTTGAAACGGAAATAATGACTATAGAAGAGATTATAGCGTACAATTCAATAAAAACATCAATTAAAGTTGCGCCCGACACAAATGAAGGGCTGAAATGAAAATGAGAAAGACTGCAAATGTGCTGTTTATGGTGGCTATTGTCATGATGACATTTTTGATGTCTTCTTGCCAGCAAGACAGCAAGTTGAAAAAATCGGTCAAGCAGGCCAATAAGGAATGTCCGGTGTCGATAGGAGTGTCGGGCGAAATGACCGCTGTATCCCTTGACGAGACCACCAACACCGTTATTATCGACTACCTGGTTAGCGAGAAGTATTTCAACATCAACGTGATGAAGAAGAAGACAGACCTGCTCAAGGAGCAACTCTTTTCACTCATCGCTACAGCCGAGGGCGACTTAAAACTGATGGTTGAGGAACTGTTGGCAGCTGATGCCAACCTCACTCTTCGCTGGACAGGCAAGGAGTCGGGTGAGACGGTGGAAATCACCCTCTCCAGCAAAGAAATCAAAACGGCAATGGAATCGGGTGAGGCATACGCCAATCCTTTGAATCTGTTGGAGAACGCCATCCAGGTGACCAATGAACAAACGCCTATGAATGTGGACGATGCCACCACCATGACCAGTCTGACTATCATCGGCGACTTCGCCACCTACCAGTATATGGTCGACGAGAATCAAGTGCCTATCCATAAAATCTCTGATATGAGAGACCAGATAAAAGAGAACCTCAGGAACTCTGTGCTGAAGAATCCTAGCCCAGATTTGAAGGAGTTCATCAATCTCTGCAAGAAGGCCAACAAAGGTATCGCCTATAAATATGAAGGCATTCAGACGGGTAATATCTGCACTATTGAGTTCTCAGTTGATGAGTTGTAGGAGCTAATCGGATTATTCTGAGTATTCAAATTCAGAATAGTCCGACTAAAAAGCGGGGATGCGCCTGGCGCATCCCCGCTTTTATCTTCATAGGAAAAGGATTATTCTTGTTCTTCCTTGCTTTCCTCTGACTTGGCGTTGTCATCGATGACCTTAATCTTTTGGACAATCTCCTGAAGGTCGTTCTTTAGTTTCTCCACCTTGCGGTTGAGTTCTTCAATGAGAGAGTTGCCAGACTTAGATGAGAGGTTGAGGAAACCGAGGTTGTTCTCATAGGTCTTGATCTCATTCTTGAGGATTTCGTATTCACGCACGAGACGGTCGCGGAGTTTGTTTCCGTCACCCTTGATTTCGTTTCTGAAGCGAGAGATACGACGACGTGAAGCCTCTGTGTTGGCGTACTTGTAGAGTCGGTCGAGCTGTTCGCGGTAGGCTGCGTAGATTTTGTCCTTGTCACGGAAAGGCACGTGTCCAATTTCGCTCCATTCATCCTGGAGAGCGTGGACGAGGTCGCGTACGTCTTCTTGAGTCTCTTCTGGCACGATGGCCTTGAGTTTCTCAATGATGGCGCGTTTCTTCTCTAGATTGGCTTTCATTTCGCTCTGCTGTCCGGAATTGGCAGACTTTCGTGCATCGAAGAAAGCGTCGCATGCAGCATTGAAGCGTTTCCAGATGGCGTCGCTGTATTTCTTGGGGACTGTGCCAATCTCACGCCACTGCTTCTGCAGTTCTTTGATAGCCTCGGTGGTAGCTTTCCACTCTGTGCTGTCCTTCAGCGCCTCAGCTTTCTCGCAGAGTGCTTTTTTGAGGTCGAGGTTCGTATTGAGTGTTTCCTTCACCTTCTTGAAATATTCAGTCTTGAGCGAGAAGAACTTGTCGCATGCCGCACGGTAGCGTTCGTAGATTTTCTCGTTCATTTTCTGTGGTGCGAAACCGATGGTCTTCCATTTGGTCTGGAGGGCAGTGATGGTGTCGGTTACGGCATTCCATTCAGCGAAGGTCTTGAGAGAATCGGTGTCGATGCGCTCCAACTCCTCACAGATGGCGGTCTTCTCTGCTAGGTTCTGCTCTTCCTGCTTCTTGCGCTGGTCGAAATATTCCTGGTGACGGCGGTTGATGACTGTGGAAGCGGCTTTGAATCTGTTCCACACCTCTTCGCGTTTCTCCTTGTCCACAGGACCAATCTCACGGAATTGCTGGTGGAGGTCCTGAAGTGCTCGTGAAGCGGCGATTACATCTGCCATTTCAGCCAGTTTCTCAGCTCTCTCGCAGAGTGCGGTCTTCAGTTCAAGGTTCTTCTTGAAATCATAGGCGCGGAACTCGTTGTTGAGCTTGAGGGTATCGTAGAAGGACTCCACGCACAGCTGATAGGATTTCCAGAGGTCTGTGGCCTTGTCTTGAGGTACAGCCTTGATATCCTGCCACTGCTGCTGCAATTGCTTGAATTCGTTGTATGAACGGTTGATGTCGTCTGAATTGGCGACTATTTCTTTGATTCTGGCGATAATCGCCATTTTCTTGGTGTAGTTTTCTTCTTTTTGGCTTTCTAACTCAGCCTGTTGTTGCTGGCGCTTATTGTGTACCAATGCCATAGCAGCCTTGAAGTCAGCCTCCTCAGGGAACACCTGTGGCTGGTAACTTTCCGGGTCACCACCGTCCTCAGTGTATTTCAGGAAGTCGGCCTCATTGGCGTTTTTCTGCAAGCGGTAGAACTGTGTCTTGAGGAAGTTCTCTTCTTTGGCGGTGATTTCCTCGTCGCCCTCAGCCATTGCCTTGGCGCGTTCCACCACCTCTGCCATTGAATTGAAGTGTGGAAAAGCTGGTTCAGCCGCAGGTTCCTCTGTAGCTTCCTCAGCTACAGGTTCCTCAGCTGGTGCTTCCTCTGCCGCTGGTTCTTCAGTCACAGGTTCCTCAGCTGGTGCTTCCTCTGTCACTTCTGAAGGAGTCTCTTCTGCTTGGACCTCTTCAGTTACTTCTGCCGCAGGTTCTTCTACGGGTGCCTCTTCGGGCAATGTCACTTCTTCAGGGGCTGCTGTAGCAGCGGCCTCTTCTACATCTGGAGCCGAAACCTCTTCTGTTGAGGTCTCGCTGGAAGTAGTTTCCAAGGCAACCGGTGCCTCGGTTGGGGTTTCTGCCGATGGCGCTGTCTGAGCGTTCAACTCGGCATCTTTAATCTCAGCCATACTTGAATAGGTTTTAAGTTATGCGATAGCCTTTTTTACATCATCCAAAATGCTAAAGGTCTATTGACCGACAAATTTACTAATTTTTCGTTTCTTAGCAAGAAAAAAATCAGTTTTTTGTGAATTTTCCTAAAAAAAAGTTATTTCAGCAGTGGTTCCGTCCTGTTTGTCAGTGAAATATAGTCCTCAACTGACAGTTCCTCTGGCCGTCGGTTGAACAGCGGGTCGTTGAGCAGTTCGCAGTCCTTGCCCACAATCTGTTTCATGCCATTGCGGAGCATCTTTCGCCGCATGGTGAACACCGTCTTGACGATACGGCGAAACAGACGTTCGTTGCATCCCAGTTCTTTCCGATCGCTACGGGTCAGTCTGACCACTGCGCTTTTCACCTTTGGAGGTGGATTGAAGACATGTTCGTCAACCGTGAAGAGATACTCCACATGATACCATGCCTGGAGCAATACGCTCAGTACGCCGTATGTGCGGCTGCCTGGTGCGGCAGCCATTCGCTCGGCCACCTCTTTTTGAATCATGCCTGTGCAGCAGGGGATGAGATGTCGGTTCTCGAGCATCTTGAAGAAGATTTGGCTCGAGATGTTGTAGGGGTAATTGCCTGTCAACACGAACTCACGGCCTGAGAACAATGAATCAAGGTCCATTCTCAGGAAGTCATCTTGTATGATGTTCTCGCCTAGTTCGGGAAAGTGTTCATGAAGGTAGGGTACGGACTCGAAGTCGATTTCCACCACTTTCAATTCCCTGTTCTTCGGGATGAGGAATTGGGTGAGCACCCCTGTACCAGGTCCCACTTCAAGTATCGGTATGTCGGGGCAGGCATCCACAGTGTCGGCAATGCGGTTTGCGACGCTCATGTCGGTGAGGAAATGCTGGCCCAGAAACTTCTTGGGATGAACTTTTTTTATCATGCTTTGGCTAAAATTGACGGTTTTATACGTTTCGATATTAAAAATGTAGTAACTTTGCAACTTATAGGTGGATTCACCATGCAAAATTACGAAAAATCGAGCGCAGAACGAAATAAACTCGTTTATTTCTTATGCCGAGATGTAGTAATTTCGGTGAAGCCAAAAGAAGAAAAATCGAGCGCAGAACGAAATAAACTCGTTTATTTCTTATGCCGAGATGTAGTAATTTCGGCGAAGCTAAAAGAAGAAAAATCGAGCTGAGATGTAGTAATTTCGGCGAAGTGCAGAACGAATAAACTTTTCACAGAAGAGTTGTGGATTTGAAGAAAAGAGTCAGACAAGCATTCAACATCATCTTTCCATTTGTTTTGGGAGGACTGATACTTTATTGGATGTACCGCGATTTCGATTTCAGCCGTTTTAACCGCAAGTTCATGGAAAGCACCAACTGGTGGTGGATGGCTTTCTCATTGGTCTTCGGAGTGACAGCGCAGGTGTTTCGTGGATTGCGTTGGAGACAGACGTTGGAGCCTCTGGGTGAGTATCCGCGACGTAGTACATGCGTCTACTCCATCTTCATCTCCTATGCCTCCAGCCTTATCATCCCGCGCATCGGTGAGGTAGCGAGGTGTGCCGTGCTCAAGCGCTACGAAGGCACCAACTTCACCAAGGCGGTAGGAACAGTGGTGACAGAGCGCATCATCGACACGTTGCTTATGCTTTTGATGGTGGCGCTTACCATTCTGTTGCAACTCAAGGTGTTCAACACCTTTTTTGACGAGACAGGAACCAGTATAGAGGGCATCTTCAACCGTTTCACGCCTATGGGTTGGGTGGTTGCTTTGCTTTGCGCTGTGGTGGCCGTCATTTTCGCCTGTTACATGGTGAAGAAGATGACCTTGCTCGCCAAGTTCCGCAAGGTGGTCAGCGACATGAAGGAGGGAGTGCTGTCCCTTCGTGGGGTGAGAAACAAATGGCTCTTCGTCTTCTACACGTTGATGATTTGGGTGAGTTATTTCATCCATTTCTACCTCACGTTCTTCTGCTTCGGCTTCATGGACGGACTGGGGTTGATGTGTGCGCTGGTGGCATTCACAGTAGGCGGCATTTCGGTGATTGTTCCCACTCCCAATGGTGCGGGTCCATGGCACTTTTCCGTTAAGACCATTCTCTACCTATATGGTGTAGGAATGGACGATGCGGTGATGTTCGTGTTAGTGGTTCATTCCATCCAGACCGCGCTCGTGCCTTTGCTCGGTGTGTGGGCTTTGATGGCTCTGTCTTTCAAAAAGAAGATAGCGACATCCGCCCAAAACTCTGAGCAAGAACAGTCAGAATAAGTTTGAAAAATCAATCAACTAAAAACTATACAAATATGGAAATCTTTGAATTGGAACCCAAATTAATGTGGCAGAACTTCTACAAACTCACTCAAACCCCACGTCCCTCTGGTCATACAGAGAAAGTGGCTAAAATGTTGGTGGAGTTTGGAAAAGAGCATGGTGCTGAGGCTTTCATTGACGATGCCGGCAACGTGGTGATGCGCAAAGGTGCTACTCCTGGTTATGAGAACCGTGAGACAGCCGTACTGCAGGCACACATGGACATGGTGCCACAGAAGGTGAAAGAAAGCAATCACGACTTTGTCAACGACCCCATCCAGACTTACATCGATGGAGAGTGGGTAAAGGCAAAAGGCACAACCCTTGGCGCCGATGACGGTATGGGGGTTGCTGCAGCCATGTCGATTATTGAGGATGAAACCGCTGAGCACGGACCTGTTGAGGTGTTGATTACCATGGATGAGGAAACGGGTATGTATGGCGCTTCTGGTCTCAAGGCAGGTGTGCTGAAGGGCAAGTATTTGCTTAATCTCGACTCCGAAACCGAGGGAGAAATCACCATTGGTTGTGCAGGTGGAATGGACGTAGTCTGCACAATGGAGTATCAGGAGGCAGACGTGAATCCCGAAGGACTGGCGGCTTTCAGAATCAACATGAAAGGTTTGCGTGGCGGTCACTCAGGTTTGGAAATCAATGAAGGCAGAGCCAATGCCAATAAGCTTATGGCGCGCCTTCTCTTCGCAGCTGTTAATACAGGTCTGGCTTCCGTCTGCTCATGGACAGGTGGCAACATGCGCAATGCCATCCCTCGTGAAGGCGAGGTTGTAGTGCTGGTACCCGTAGAGAAAGTGGAGGAAATGAAGGCTTTGGTGGAGAAATGCCATGCTTTGTTCAACTTTGAATACAACGATGTGGAGCAAGGGAACATATCCCTTACCTTCGAGCCGTGCGACATGCCAGAGAAGGTCATACCGACTGAGATTCAGGAGAACCTCATCAATGCGGTGTTGGCCGCCCACGATGGTGTACTGCGCTTCATCCCCACCATTCCCGACATCGTCGAGACATCATCCAACCTCTCCATCATCACCATTGGTGGTGGTAAGGCAGACATAGCCCTGCTTGCCCGTAGTTCGTCAGACAGCATGAAACTCTATCTCTGCAACTCACTCAAGGCTTGCTTCTCTATGGCAGGCATGAAAGTGTCTTTCGAAGGTGGATATAGTGGTTGGCAACCCAACACCAAGTCGCCCTTGGTGAAGATGATGGCTGAGACCTTTGAGAAGATGTATGGTCAGAAACCACTTGTGCAGGTGTGTCATGCCGGATTGGAGTGTGGCATTATCGGTGTGAACTATCCCGACATGGACATGGCTTCCTTCGGACCGACTTTGCGTTCACCACATACGCCCGACGAGCGTTGTCTCATTCCCACAGTGGGTCGCTTCTACGACTATGTGAAAGAACTGCTCAAGAATATTCCTGAGAAGTGTTGAGCGTTGACCATTAGATAAAATGCTCACGCTCGTCATAGCTCGAACAAGTTCGGCTCTGCGCTCGCTTAATCGCATTTTTGGCCATTGACCATTGACCATTGACCGTTGACCATTAGATAAAATGTCACGCTCGTCATAGCTCGAACAAGTTCGGCTTTGCACTCGCTAAATCGCATTTTTGACCATTATTTTTGAATTGACCATGCTTGGCATTAGAATTAATGTTCAATGGTCAATGTTCAATAAAAAAACATTGCTTATGTTGAACGAAAACAAAGAACTGAAGACCTATTATTCCGTCGCCGAGGTGGCTGAGATGTTTAATGTCGCCAGCTCTCTGCTTCGCTATTGGGAGAGCATGTTTCCCAGCATCAATCCTCAGAAGGCGGGTAGGGGAATCCGTCAGTACAGCAAAGATGACATCGAGGAAGTTCGATTGGTTTACCACTACGTGAAGGAGAAGGGCATGATCATCGAAGGAGCTCGTAACGCCATTGACAGGCTGAAAAACGGCGAGACCAACTTGGCGGAAGTGAACCACCGCATCGAGGCTATTGACCGTCTGAAAGTGGTCCGCGACGAGTTGCAGCGAATTGGTCGGGAACTGCAGGAGCTATCTTCGTAGAACTTGACGAACAAATCATTCAAGCAAAACACCATCATGAAGAGAATTTTCTTTTTCATATTAGCGCTCACAGCAACGCTGTTGAACGCTAAGGCAGATAATATTACTGTGAACGGCACACAGCGTTCCTACATTGTCTATAAACCCAACAACCTGGGACAAAACCGTCCCATGCTCATCTCTTGTCATGGCGCCAACCAGGACGCCAACTACATGAAGAACACCCAGATGAAGATGGAGGCTGTGGCCGACTCAGCCAAATTCCTCATCGTGTTTCCCGACGGTATAGACCGCCAATGGGACATTAATGGCGACCGCGACATCAACTTCGTGCTCGCTCTGATTGACAGGATGGCGACCCTCTACAAGATTGACCGTAACTGTGTTTATCTCTCAGGTTTCTCCATGGGCGGTATGTTCACTTACCATGCCATGAACAAGATAGCCGACAAGATAGCGGCCTTCGCACCCATCAGTGGTTACCCGCTGTGGGGCACTACTGCCGCCAGTTCGCGTCCCGTGCCCATCTTGCACACACAAGGACTGGCCGACGACGTTTGTTCGCCTGATGGAGTGCGTCCAGTCCTGGAGAAGTGGATTGCCTACAATCACTGCAACTCCACGCCGAAGGTGACCAACCGTTACCGGGGCTACAATCATGCCAAGATGTCTGTATGGGGTGGTGGTGACGATGGCGTTGAAGTGAGGTTGCTGGAACTCGAAGGCAAGGGACACTGGGTTTCGAACGACGGACTGATTACGGGTGACGAGATATGGCGGTTCTGTAAGCGTTATTCGCTCAACAAGACATCGCCCAACATCAGCATCACATCACCCAAGTCTGGGCTCAACTACACTTGCTTCGCACCCAGAAACGAGGCGGTGTTTCCCGACATCACCATGACCGCTACAGCCGATGACTCGAACGGAAAAGTGGTGAAGGTGGATTTCTATGATGGTGCCACACTCGTGGGAACAGTGGAGAAAGCGCCCTACCGTTTTGTCTTCACTGGGTTGGCTTCTGGAAAGCACAACTTGAAGGCTGTGGCAACCGACAACGATGACGAGACAGCCACCGCATCGGTGGAGGTGTCGTTACAGGCTCCTCAGTCCTTGACATTCTCTTCGGTGTTTACCGAGGCCAATGCCTTGCCTGCGGGCTGGACTACTTTCGACAGTCAGGAGAAGCGGACCGGCTACAGCAGTGGTTATTCGCAAGGGTGCAGGGTGTTGCAGTTCACGGGTTCTTCCCGTGGGTTGGACTATGGCCTTTACATCCGCAACATCG
>JAFXVU010000030.1 GCA_017534705.1 Bacteroidaceae bacterium | reverse complement strand
TTCAGTTGCAATCCGACGAGTTTTGGGCATACGGAGGTGACTTCGGTGACAAGCCTAACGACGGAAACTTCGTGCTGAATGGACTGATTGGACCCGACCGTACACCGCATCCGCATTATTACGAAGTGCAGTATTTCTATCAGCCTATCGACTTCAAACGGGTGGAAGATAAGGTCCATCTCATCAACCGCGACCAATTCACAGCACTCGATGAATACGACTACACCTACGAGTGGGTAGCAGATGGCAAGGTGGTGGCAGAGGGGAAGGCAATGCTTTCGGGTGAGGAATTGAGCGTCAGTCCTTGTCATGCTGAAGGTGAGCTGTTCTTAAATATCTATGCTCGTCTGAAACAAAAGACGCTTTGGGCAGATGCAGGTTTTGCAGTGGCACATCAGCAGTTCCAATGGAGTGGTTCGTTCAGAAAGGCTGAGTTGACACCATCCAAAAGGATACCTAAGATGAAGAAAACCGCCGACGGCATTTTGGTGACTACCAAGCGTGGACAGATTCTGATTGACAATAGCGGTGCATTGGCAGAATGGATAATCAATGGTAAACAAATGCTGAAAGCACCCCTAGAACCCTATTTTTGGAAACCTGTCAACGACAACCAAAGTGCGAATGGCTTTGCCCAGCGACTTGGTGCGTGGCGCGATGCAGCAGAGAAGCGTGAACTGAAGGAAATGAGTGTGAAGCGGAAAGGCGTTGTCGTTGTGAAGGCTGAAATGAAACTGCCTGTTGGTGCCGACTACACGCTGACTTACACCATCAATGCTGAAGGGGAGGTGAAAGTGGATGCCGACTACAACCCTACGACTGACAATATGCCGCTGATGCCGAAGTTTGGTATGCGCTTGCGACTGCCGATTGACTTTCAACAGGTGGATTGGTACGGAAGAGGTCCGCAAGAGAACTATCCTGACCGCAAGTCCAGTCAGAACATCGGTCGCTACTCGCTGCCTGTGCGGGAGTTGATGACCGAATACATCAAACCTCAGGACAATGGCAATCGCACTGATACTCGTTGGTTTACCGTTTCTTCTGATGAGTATTCGCTGCGAGTGGAGGGCGAGCAACCACTTTGTTTCCGAGTTTGGGACTACGGAGAGGAGAATTTGGGTGTGGGGCATGGATATGAATTGCAACGAGGCAATTTCATCAACGTGAACATCGATCAGGACATTCACGGCGTGGGTGGAATCAATTCCTTCGGTGCTCGAACACTCGACCGTTATACGCTTTCGGGCAATCAGCCACGTCACTTCAGTTTTATCCTTCGTTTCGATTCAAAACAGTAGATGTATAAAGTTTAGCGTTTGAAGTTTAACGAAATTGCACTTCTCCGCGAAAACTCAAGAACTCATCAACTCAAAAACTCAAAAACTTAAATAATAAGAAATCACAATGAAAAGACGCTTATCAAGTTTGCTGTTGGGAGCGATGGTTGCGCTCTCGACTTCTGCCCAGAACCCTTATTTGCCGCTGTGGGAGTATATTCCCGATGGAGAACCTTACGTGTTTGAAGACCCCGACTGCCCAGGGAAGCAGCGAGTGTATATCTATGGTTCGCACGACAATCTGATTACGGAGTATTGCGGACGCGACCAAGTGGTGTGGTCAGCACCCGTTGAGGACTTGCTTCATTGGCGTTACGATGGCATCATTTTTAAATCGACGACTGATCGCGACGGAAAACTGCTCTATCCTAACGGACAAGGCGATGTGCTCTATGCTCCTGACGTTACGATGAGATATGTGCAACGCAAGATGTCTGACGGAACGATTGTGACAAAGCCTGAGTATTACCTCTATCCAAACAATCAGGCGGGAGGACGCAACGGACAGATTGCCCGAAGTGACCGCCCAGACGGCCCGTTTGTGGTGACGAATTGGAGTAAGGATAATCCAGCCATCACGGATGGAGTGCTTCGCTTCGACCCAGCCGTGTTTGTGGACGACGATGGGCGCGTGTATGGTTATTGGGGCTTTGAGAACTCCTACGCTGCAGAACTCGATCCCGTAACGATGGCAACGGTGAAGCCTGGCACGGAGATTGTGACCGACATGGTGTCAGGACGCAATCAGAAAGGTGTGTTCCGCTTTTTTGAAGCATCGAGTATGAGGAAAATCGAAGACAAGTATGTGTTTGTCTATTCTCGTTTCACAGAAGATGGGGAATTTGGTTTGCCTACTTCGAACTACACTTTGGCTTACGCTTATGGTGATTCTCCATTGGGCCCATTCAAGTACGGTGGCACGATTATCGATGGGCGAGCACGTGACAAAGACGACAACGGCAAGACGATTCCGACTGCCTATCCATACGGAAACACGCATGGTAGCATCTTGCAAGTGAATGGACAATGGTGGGTGTTTTATCATCGACAGACAGGAACCGATGAATATAGTCGTCAGGCTATGGTGGCTCCCATCAACGTGAAAGTGGAGCATGGAAAAGGTGGAAAGGTGACGATTAGCGAGGGTGAATATACTTCGGAAGGATTCAAGACCGAAGGACTGAATCCGCTTGATAAGTCGGCTGCGGGTTGGGCTTGCTATCTGACCAGTCCAAAGGGCATCCGACAGGAATATCCTAACATGTTTTTCACGGGAAGTTACATCAAACCTACGCGACGTGACAGCACATCCTACGAGGGCCCATACAATCAGAAGCAGCCATATTGCCCTGTGGTGAACAACACCAATGGTAGTGTGGTGGGCTACAAATACTTCAATTTCACAACTACTGCAAAAGCCGAACAGTTGTTGCTTACAGCGCATGTGAAACCAGAAGGAATCGACGGCACTATCGATGTGATGATTGATGCACCAAAGGCAAGTCGTGGTGGCAAGGTGATTGCTTCGTTCCACATCAAGGGAAACGATGCACAGCGCATCAGCGAAATCACTGCCAAGGTTAATGGATTAAAAGGCGTAAGGGGTAAGCATCCGCTCTTCTTCGTCTTCCATTCCACTACCGAGGACCGCTCCATCTGTGAACTGCACGACTTCCAATTCTCACTGCTCAAATAGAAGTTTTTCCCTACAGAGGTACAGAGTATTTGACTGACCATAAAAAAACTCCGCCATTGGAAAGTTCACTGATGAAATTCCAATGGCGGAGTTTTTATATCACCTCTCCTCGTGGAGGATAGGAAGTGGCTTTTATTTGGCAATCACCAAGAAGTACTTCTTCTTGCCTTGCTGCACGAGAAGGTATTTGTCGTCGAGGAGGTCGGCAGTGGTGAGAACTTGGTTAGGGTCAGCGAGCTTTTCCTTGTTGATGCTCACGCCACCACCCTGAGTGAGTTTGCGCATCTCGCCCTTGGAAGGGAAGATTGGAGCATTGTCGGTGGTGAGTTCGATTGCCTTCACACCAACCTCGAAGAGTGACTTGTCAACTTCGTAGTGAGGCACTCCATCAAATACGTCGAGAAGTGTCTGTTCGTCGAGCTTGAGGAGGGCTTCCTTGGTTGCCTTTCCGAAGAGGATGTTCGATGCCTCCACAGCTGTTTCGTAGTCTTCTTCGCTGTGTACCATGATGGTTACTTCCTTGGCAAGACGCTTTTGCAGCACGCGCTGACCTGGATCTTGGTCGTGCTCAGCGATGAGTGCGTCGATTTCGTCCTTTGGCAGCGATGTAAATATCTTGATGAAGCGCTTGGCGTCTTCGTCAGCCACATTGAGCCAGAACTGATAGAATGCGTATGGAGTCGTGCGGTTGCGGTCGAGCCAGATATTTCCCTTTTCAGTCTTGCCAAACTTGCGACCGTCTGCCTTGGTGACAAGAGGGCAAGTGAGTGCGAAACATTCCTTTCCACTCATGCGGCGGATGAGTTCCGAACCTGTTGTGATGTTTCCCCACTGGTCTGCACCACCGAGTTGGAGGCGGCAGTTATGGTGCTCACAAAGATAGTAGAAATCGTAGCCCTGAAGCAACTGATAGGTGAATTCTGTAAAT
>JAFXVU010000003.1 GCA_017534705.1 Bacteroidaceae bacterium | reverse complement strand
CAAAAGAAACTGTCAGAGGACGATGCGCAGGAACTGACCTTTACACTTCGTATGAAGGGCTATATCACCAAGGATGGACAACTCACGTCCAAGTTTCATGATGACAAGCAACAGGGGGTATTGGACTTTGGAGAGTATGATGATTACAAACAAGATGTGGTCAGAAAACTTGACACCGTCTTCACTCCTGATGCTGTCAAACCTGAAAATGGCAGAAAAGTTCGTGAGGCTAAGTTTGACTCAAAGAAGTTTGAACGCAAGGAGTTCCAAGAGTTGTGGCGCAAAATCAATCATCAGACATATTACACCGTTGATTTCAAAACGGATGAACTTATAGAGAGAGCCGTCATACAACTGGACAACCATTTGAAAGTGTCTGACATCCAATTGCGGATCGTCACAGGCTCTATGGACAGAATTGGCAGCAAACAACAATTGGCACAAGGCGCTGCAATGAATATCAAGGATTCGCAGACCATTTCTGTACACGAGGAAATAGGCAATGAGGTGCGTTATGACCTGATAGGCAAACTGGTGGAGAATACAGGGCTGACAAGAAAGGCAGTGGTAACGATTCTGAAGAAGATTAGCCCAATTGCTTTTAATCAGTTCAAGGTGAATCCTGAGGAGTTCATCATCAAAGCGAGCAACATCATCAATGAGTGCAAGGCAATTGCTGTGATTGAGCATGTGAAGTACCACAGACTGAACAAGCAGTTCGATGCAGACATCTTTAACAGTACAACGCTGAAGGGCAAGCTGGGCGAGAACGCCATTGAATCGCAGAAGTCACTTTATGACTTGGTGGTAGTGGATTCGAAAGGCATCGAGATGAACTTTGCCAAGGAGTTGGAAGAGCGCAACGAGGTGGCTGTCTATACGAAATTGCCTGGTGGCTTCTACATCAACACACCTGTGGGCCATTACAACCCAGACTGGGCGATAGTGTTCAAGGAGGGATCGGACATCAAACACATCTATTTCGTGGCTGAGACGAAAGGCTCGCTGGAAGAGTCACAGTTACGCGAATCTGAACGTTCAAAGATAGAATGTGCCCGTCGCCATTTTGCTACTATTGCCGACAGCTCTGTCACCTACGATGTAGTACGCAACTACAATGATCTGAGGGATATTATCACGAAATAGGAATAGTGGAAGGGAACGAATGACTGATTGAGGGTGAAAAAAAGGTTGCCTTATCCACAAGATAAAGCAACCTTTTTGTTCCCAATCAACCCCAAAAGGTTATTTGGTTATTTAGTTATTTGGTTATTTTTTTGTTTTTGGAAGTTGGGGAGGAATTATTACTCTTGGTTGGCAGGAAAGGTGAAGCTCACTTTCTCCACTCCTGGCCCATAGATGGTTTGGAAATCGTCTCGCATGGAGATGACGTGGTAGCCTGCATCACGCCATTTATCAGCCAGTGTGAGGGCTTTGTCACGATTGGCATGATCACGTGCTTCATCATCAGCCACAAGCATGAAGGCTGCGCTGCGATATTTTGTGTTGCTCAAACAGTAGTTGTGCATGGCACAGTCGCCGCTGCTGTTGCCAAACGACAACACGGGCACTTTACCAATCTCTTGAGAAATTTGAAGCACCTTGTTGGTCTTGAGATTCTTGATAATCAACTCATCTGTACGAATCAGATCTTCCTCTTTTCCCATGGTGTAGTTGACGCCTGCCTCTTCACCCTGACTGCTGGACACGAGTTTCACATCCATGCCAATCACCCTGTTGGGGGCGATGCCGAGGGACTCGACCAAGGCACGACAGATGAAGCGGTCGGAACCTGATACCACATAATAGGTGAAGCCCTTGTCTTTCAGATAGTCGAACACCTCCAGCATGGGACGATAGAAACCTTCGCCATAGTTCATGTTGATGAATCCGTTGGCTGGTTGGGACGCGTATGCTTTCACATAAGCATCAAATTCAGCGAGGGACATTCCTGCGTAGGCCTTTGCTGCTGCACGAGCGTGCTGCATGTCGAAATGGTCTGGAAGAGGAGTCCCATTGCGAACAAAATCCCTGATGGCCTGTGCTGTCTCGCGTACATCCTCTGGAGCTATGTCCTTGTAAGCGTCATCGTCCAGCACGCGGTGTTCGAGCAGATTGTATTCAAAATAGGTGGGGTAGAGTTCGGCAACGAAAGTTCCGTCCATGTCGAAAGTGGCGATACGGTCTTCCGGACTGATATAGTTGGGAGACTGGCGATTGGTCACATCTTCGACATATTCCTGCAAGGCTGTCAGTGCCTCGCACTTGTTCCAAGATGGGAAGTAATTTTTCGGAGCCGAACCATTATCATCCTTGCTGCATGATATCAGCATTACTGTAGTCATCATGGCGACTACTGCCATCGTTAAAAATTTTTTCATTTTCTTATTTATTAATATTGTATTTCTTTATTCCAGTGTTGTACTTCTCTTAGATTTTCGATTTGACACATGCTAAGAATTGTGTGCAAAGTTACAAAAAAGTCCGTGAAGTATATCTTTTTTCCTTGAAAACTTCATCAAAGAGGTATAAGACGCTCCTTGATGCGTTAAAAATAAAACGGGAACTGCACCTTGATTGGCGCAGTTCCTGTTCTTATTGTCATGTATGAATATGTTTTCCGATGATGGAGTTTGAACCTTATCCACCAAAGTTGTCGAAGCGGATCATGTCGTCTTCAACGCCAAGAGAGTGGAGAAGGTCGAGTACGGTCTTTGCCATCATTGGAGGTCCGCAGAGGTAGTACTCGCAATCTTCTGGGTTCTCATGCTGCTTCAGGTAGGTGTCGCCCATCACTGGTGCCACGAAGCCTGGCGTGTACTTGATACCTGCCTCGTCTGCCTTGGGGTCTGGACGGTCGAGGGCGAGGTGGAAGTGGAAGTTCTCGAACTCTTTGTCGAGTGCGAGGAAGTCGTCGAGGAATGGAATCTCTTCCAGCGCACGTGCACCATAGAAGTAGTGCATTGGACGCTGACGGTCTTCTGGTGCGATGCCATTGCCCTTGAGCATGTGCATGATCTGTGCACGGAGCGGAGCCATACCTGCACCACCGCCGACCCAAATCATCTCACGGCCTGTACCGTACTGTGGACGGAACTCTCCGTAAGGACCTGACATGATGACCTTGTCGCCTGGCTTAAGCGAGAAGATGTAGGACGATGCGATACCTGGGTTCACATCCATGAAGCCTGGGCCTTGATCCTTTGGCTTGAATGGAGGTGTGGCGATGCGGACGTTGAGCGTGATGATGTCGCCCTCGTCGGGATAGTTCGCCATAGAGTATGCACGGATAGTCGGGGTCTCGTTGACGCACTTGAGTGGGAAGAGTCCGAACTTCTCCCATGCTGGGAGGTAGGTGTCGCCAATGAGGCTCTTGTCGAAGTCCTTGTCGTAGTCGATAAAGAATGCAGGCACTTTGATCTGTGCGTAGGAACCTGGCTCGAAGTCCATGTGCTCGCCTGGAGGCAGAGCAACCTTGTATTCCTTGATGAAGGTGGCCACGTTCTTGTTGCCAATAACGGTACACTCCCATTCCTTTACGCCCATTACAGAGTCGTCCACCTTGATGTCGAGGTTGCCCTTGACCTTGCACTGACAACCAAGACGATAGCCTGCCTTGATCTGCTTGCGGGTGAAGTGTCCCTTTTCTGAATCGAGAATCTCGCCACCACCTGCAACAACCTGGCACTTGCACTGACCGCAAGAACCCTTACCACCACAGGCAGAGGGGAGATAGACGTCGTGAGCAGCGAGGGTGGAGAGCAGGCTTGAGCCTTGCTCCACTTCAAGTTTATCCTTTCCATTGATGGTAATGGTCACATTACCGCTTGGAGAAAGGTACTTCTTAGCAACGAGGAGGATGATGACGAGCACAAGCACAATCACCAAAAACACTCCTATACTATATAATATAAATGTCATATCCATAATTGCTATGTCCTTTCTTTTTTAGAGTTTGAGACCAGAGAAACACATGAATGCCATTGCCATCAGACCTACTGTGATGAAAGTGATGCCGAGACCCTGCAGGGGCTTTGGCACATCAGAGTAAGCCATCTTCTCGCGGATAGCGGCAAGACCCACGATGGCGAGTGTCCAACCAATACCCGAACCAAGTGCATAGGCTACGCAGTCGCCTACGCCAGAGATGGCCTGAGTGGATGTCTCTGGGTCGAGCAGGATGCGCTGCTGCATGAAGAGCGATGCACCCATGATGGCGCAGTTCACAGCAATCAGCGGCAGGAAGATACCCAGTGCGGCATAGAGGGAAGGGGAGAAGCGTTCCACCACCATCTCGACCAGCTGCACCATACCTGCGATGACTGCGATGAAGAGGATGAATGCGAGGAAGGTCAAATCAACGCCTTCGGCCAAAGCACCGTTGGCGAGCACCTTCGTCTGGAGCAAATAGTCAACCGGCACTGTGATGAGGAGCACGAAGGTGACTGCCACACCCAGTCCGAATGAGGTCTTTACTGTCTTGGATACTGCAAGATAAGAGCACATACCCAAGAAGAAAGCGAAAATCATGTTGTCCACAAAGATGGAGCGAACGAACAAACTAATGAAATGTTCCATAATTCTTTTCTTTTATTTAGGTATGTTACACTTATGCTTCTAATTCCTTATTGTAGGCACGATGTGCCCAGATGACGCAAGCAACGATGATGAGCGCCATGGCTGGCATCGTCATCATACCGTTATTGATGTAGAGACCACCATTCTCAACGTATGCGCTGTCGGGGATAATCTGGAAGCCGAAGATGGTGCCGAAACCGAAGATTTCACGAACGAAACCAACGATAACGAGCACGATGGCATATCCGAGACCATTGCCGATTCCATCGAGGAAACTCTCCCAAGGCCCATTCTGCATGGCGAATGCCTCGAGACGTCCCATGAGGATACAGTTGGTAATGATCAGTCCGACATACACAGAGAGCTGCACGCTCACATCATACACGTATGCCTTGAGGATGTTGCTGACAATCGTTACGAGTGCAGCCACAACCACCAACTGCACGATGATGCGGATGCGGTTTGGAATGGTCTTGCGAATCAAGGAAATAATCACGTTTGCGAATGCTGTAATGACGGTTACAGAGAGTCCCATCACGATGGCTGGCTTCAACTGTGAAGTGACAGCGAGAGCCGAGCAAATGCCGAGGACCTGAACTGCGATTGGGTTGTTCAAGTTGAGCGGACCCATGAAAACTTCGCCATTCTCTTTTGAAAATAAACTCATATTCTTTGTCCTCCTTTAATTTTTGAATGCTTCAATCGCGCTCTGATTGTCAGAGAGGCACTTTTGAATCATATCGTTAACACCATTGGAAGTCAGCGTTGCACCTGTCACAGCATCTACATAGTTCTCAGCGGGAAGACCTGCTGGAGCCTTGCCTTGCTTGTAAACACCAAGGGCAACCTTGCCGTCCTGATAAATTTTCTTGCCTGTGAACAGATCCTGGAACCACTGCTCCTTGATGCGGGCACCCAAGCCTGCTGTCTCAGATTCATGGTT
>JAFXVU010000029.1 GCA_017534705.1 Bacteroidaceae bacterium | reverse complement strand
TGCACCAACAAGCCCGGAGCCCCACAGTCACTGACCACATAACCGCGGAATCCCCAGTCCTTGCGCAACACCTTGGTTAACAACCACGGATTGGCTGTTGAGGGTACTCCATTGATGGCATTGTATGACGACATGATAGCAACAGCCTTTCCCTCACGAACACATGCTTCGAAAGGTGCAAGATAGTACTCACGCAACTGACGTTCAGACACTTGTGCATCGCACTCAAATCGGTTGTGTTCCTCGTTGTTTACCGCAAAATGTTTGGGAGTGGAAACGACTTTCAGATAACGGGCATCATCGCCCTGCAAACCACGCACAAATGCTGCTCCTATACGACCTGTTAGGTAAGGATCTTCACCGTATGTTTCAGGCGTACGCCCCCAACGGGGATCACGCGCCATATTGACAGTAGGACTCCAAAAGGTGAGGAGATCGCTAAACTGGTCTTTCTGTAAGTTCCCGTGTTCCAACTCATTCCATCGTCCGCGAGCCTCATCGCTGATGGCTGTAGCCACGCGGTGGATAAGTTCGGGATTCCATGTAGCACTGAGGGCAATGGCCTGTGGGAATACCGTAAAACGTCCAGGACGGATGATTCCGTGTAATGCTTCGTTGCCATGAAAATACTTAGGAATGCCCAGACGAGGAACACCATGCGAGGTGGCTTGCATCAAATCGGATTTTTCCTCCAGAGTCAAGCGCCCGAGAAGGTCCATGATACGTTCATGACGCGGAAGTGTTTCATCCTGAAACGGATAGGGCTGTGACCATGCGAGAAGATGCATGAGAGAAAACAGGAACAGAAGGAATCGTTTCATACTTACTTCATATTAAATTACCTCACAAAGGTAGACAAACCTTACCATTTGAGACAATACCCATGCACCAATTTTTGCGACAAATGATGCGAGCTGTCCTTGCATTCGTCCTCAAAATCAGCATACGGCGACCCATGTAAGTATTCGTTGACGCATTTGTATCAATAATTAACGCACAGATTTTCATCTTAAAACAACAGATGCACTACCTTTGCAGATGTATACAGAATGATGTAAGCATTCCCGACAAACTGACATACATATTTTATATGAACCATTACAAGCTTTTTCTTGTCTTAGCCTTGAGTTGTCTTATGTGCAAATCAGTATGGGCACAAACTATTGATAAATCAATTCGGACAACCGACTATGTGAACCCATTCATCGGAACAGGCAGCATAGAAGGTGCTCTACGAGGCAACAATTATCCTGGTGCAACCGTGCCTTTCGGGTTGGTACAGCTTTCGCCCGATACGAAAGAAGCACCCGACTGGGATTGTCCTGCGGGCTATGCCTATGAAGAAACAAACATCTATGGTTTCTCTCATACACACCTCTCTGGCACTGGTGCTGCCGACCTTATCGACATCTTGTTATTGCCTACAAGCACAGAGAGCCGACGAACCGCCATTGACCACAAAAGCGAACAAGCACATCCAGGCTATTATGCCGTCCGACTCACCGATGATGACATCCTTGCTGAACTGACAGCAACAACCCGTTCAGGCATCCATCGCTACACCTATGCCGAGGGGGCTCCGCAACAAATATACCTCGACCTCGATCACTCGGCAGCCAAAGGCTCGTGGGGACGTCGTATCGAAAAGGCACAACTGCGCATTACAGATGCCTATACCGTTGAAGGATATCGCATTATCACTGGATGGGCACCCTTGCGCAAAGTATGTTTCTCCATCCGTTTCTCCAAACCTATCGTCACCTTTCATGGTTGGAACGACGGAACAGAGATCAAGGACACGGGCACTTTCCCTCTACTCTTCAACGGCACCGACCTTAAGATGACTTTCACTTTCAAAGGCGAAGGTCGGCAGGTGGAAGCACGTGTAGGAATCTCTGCCGTTAGCATCGAGAACGCACGTCTCAACCGCGAGCAAGAGACGGACGGACAGACCTTCGACAAACTTTGTTCAGATGCCTGCAATCAATGGGAAAGTGTACTTGGAACTATCAATGCACACTTCGCGAACGAGACCGATGCCACCATCTTCTACACAGCTCTTTACCACACCATGCAACAGCCGTCGGTGTTCAGTGACGTCAATGGAGAGTATGCACGTGCCGATTATCATATTGGAAACACATGCGATGGGCACGATTTCTACACGATGTTCAGCATTTGGGACACCTACCGAGCTGCCCACGCACTCTACGACCTGCTGCAACCTACCCGTGCTGCTGATATGGTTAACTCAATGATTGATCACACCGAGCACTATGGTTATCTACCCATCTGGGAACTATGGGGCGAGGACAATTACTGTATGATTGGCAACCATGCCATCAGCATCCTTGTCGAAGCAATACGCAAAGAAGTGCCAGGTATTGATGAACAAGCCGCATGGCGAGCCATTCACAAGACGTTAACTACACCTCATCGCAATTCGTCTTGGGCGTTATGGGAAAGTCTCGGTTATATGCCCGAGAATCTGCAGACACAAAGTGTAAGCATTACCCTTGAGGATGCCTATGACGACTGGTGTGCTGCCCGTTTGGCTGAGCACCTTGGTCTTACTGATGAAATGGAGCATTTCGACAAGCTTTCACGCAACTATCGTAACCTTTATAATGCGGAATCAGGGCTCTTTCAACCCAAGGATGACAAAGGTCAGTGGCTCGAAGGCTTCGACCCATTCCGCTATGGTGCCAATGGTGGCAGTGCTTACACCGAAGGCAATGCCTGGCAATGGCGATGGTCGGTACAGCACGACATTGAAGACCTTGTAACGTTAAGTGGTGGGCAGAAGTATTTCCTCGATCAGTTGGACTACTTTTTCACCAGTAAGGAGACAAGTGGTGAGAAGAACGACAATGCCAGCGGTTTTATCGGTTTATATGCCCACGGCAACGAACCCAGTCACCATGTGTCATTCCTCTACACGCTTACAGGCCAACCCCAGAAAACTGACCAACTCGTAAATCATATCCGACGCACGATGTATAATGCCAACGTTAGCGGTTACATCGGTAATGACGACTGTGGCGAAATGTCGGCGTGGTATGTCTTTTCAGCACTTGGTCTCTATCCCGTCAATCCTGCATCGGCCGATTACGTTCTCTTCGCACCTTCTGTAATCGAGGCAACACTCAAATTACCGAACGGAAAGAATGTCCACATCGAGACTACGCGTCGAGGCAAAAATCCCATTTATGTCAAGAATATTCGATGGAATGGGATAAAATTGAAACATCCCATCCTCTCGCATCACGATTTATTGCAAGGCGGAACACTTCATTTTGACCTCACCTCGAATCCCAACGGTACATTGTTGCAGATTCCGTAAATCAGCATTGACAATACGAAAGAGACTTAGTCTTACTTGATGGCCTTTGAACAACGTTCGATGGTTTTCTCGCGTGGATTTCCCTAATTTTATTTGGGAAATCGCTCGCTTATTCGTACCTTTGGACCTGAAAAAACATTTATATCATGATTCAACCTAATATTGATTGTTTTATTCCTTACGAAAATGAGACCGATGCGGCGTTCCTAATCGGTCAACTTCGTAATGATCCCAATGTAGGTGAGATTCACCAACTGACCGAGCCTCCGTTTGCGACACGTGTGCTAAACAACATCGCCGAACAATCGAATGCTCGATACACCCTACTTTATACGAAAACCATGCCGTTGGAACTGGGCTATCAGGCCCTGACCCGATTGGTTACGATTGCCGATGACAGCGGGGCACTGATGCTCTATGCCGATCACTATATCCAACATCCTGACGGAACAAAAGAACGTCGACCACTCATCGATTACCAACTGGGTTCGGTACGTGACGATTTCACCATGGGTTCTGTTCTGCTCATACGCACTGAAAGCCTGAAACGTTACTTCGAACAGGAAATAGTACATCCTTACCAGCATGCCGGACTCTATGATCTACGACTGTTCCTATCACGCGAGATGCTGCCCCAGCACATCACGGAGTACCTTTATACTGAGGTAGAAAACGATTGCAGATTGAGTGGAGAGAAACAATTCGACTATGTCGATCCGCGTAACCGTGCCCGTCAGGTGGAGATGGAACGCGCTGTCACCCGACACTTGCGTCAGATTAATGCTTACATGGCTGCAGGCGAATGGGAACAAATCATACTCGACCGCGAACCGATGCCTGTCGAGGCTTCTGTCATCATTCCTGTACGCAATCGCGTTCGCACCATCGAGGATGCTGTTCGGTCTGCACTCGAACAAGAGACCTCTTTCCCCTTCAACGTCATTGTCATCGACAATCATTCGACGGATGGAACCACGGAGTTGCTGAAGCAAATGGTTAAGGATGAAGGATTAAGGGTGAAAGATGAAAAAATCACCCCTTCACATCTCATTCACCTGATTCCCGACCGCGACGATTTGGGAATAGGTGGATGTTGGAACCTGGCCATCCATGACCCTCGTTGTGGGCGATTTGCCGTACAACTTGACTCCGATGACCTTTATTCTTCGCCACAGACCTTACAACGCATCGTTGACACTTTCTATGCCGAGAATGCAGCCATGGTAATTGGCTCATATCGAATATGTAACTTCCAATTGGAAACATTGCCACCAGGGCTTATAGACCATAGCGAATGGACCGAAGCTAATGGAAGAAATAATGCCCTACGCATCAACGGACTGGGAGCCCCACGTGCTTTCTTTACCCCCATCCTTCGCCAAATTCAGATTCCCAACACCAGTTATGGCGAAGACTATGCTCTCGGACTCATGCTTAGTCGCCGGTATCGCATTGGACGCATCTATGACGAACTATACTTATGCCGTCGATGGGAAGGCAACAGCGATGCTGCCCTGAACATCGAAGCCGTGAATCGTAATAACTTGTATAAGGACCAGCTTCGTACCTTGGAAATACGTGCACGTCAACAGCTCAACAAACTATGGCAACATGAGGTAAATGCCGATGAAATCGAACAATTTCATGCATCGGAGGTGGCAAACTGGGGTATGGCTGCAGAGAACTATGCAGCACTCACACAGGTTGAAACGCGTGAATTAGCCGTAAAAGGGGAAGAACTTTCTCTGACCGTTCAGTGGAACCCCAAGCGCATCGTCAGCACCGGTGCAAAGGTGGATGCCAAGACCATCAGTGAACGGCCTTGCTTCCTTTGCAATCACAATCGCCCCAAGGAGCAGCACAGCCTGCCCACAGAGAAGCACTACGAGATACTACTCAATCCGTTCCCCATACTACCAGGACACCTAACCATACCGACACGGCGACACCAGCCGCAGGAAATCTTCAGGCACTTCAACACACTACGACACTTGGCATGGAACATGCCTCGCCACATCGTTTTCTACAACGGACCTGAGTGCGGAGCATCGTGTCCCGACCATTGCCATCTGCAAGCAGGACATCGTGGATTGTTGCCTTTGGAGAAGGAATGGAAACACTACGAGACGCAGTTGCAGAAGCTGTACCCCATCACCGCACAACAGGAGGCAGAAGTGGAGGAAGCCGGCAACAAACGTGGATGCGGACTCTACCTGCTGCGTTCTTGGGCTTGTCCCGTCTTTGTGATTCGTTCCCTGCCCACAGCACCCGACAGTGTTCTGTGTCAGCGACTTTACGAAGCACTTCCTATTCCTGACGGCTCAACAGAACCAAGGATGAACATCATTTCCTGGCATCAGGAATGGGGCAACGGACGAGACGACGAGATCATCACGCTCATCTTCCCACGAAAGAAGCACCGCCCCAACTGCTATTATGCCCAAGGCGACGAACAGTTGATGATAAGCCCAGGAGCATTGGACATGGGTGGCCTCATCATTACTCCACGCGAAGAGGACTTCCGTCGACTGACGGCAGAACAAGCCTTTAACATCCTTCGCGAGGTTACCATGACTGAAGACGAACTGCAACCCGTAATCGATAAGATACAGGACAACGAAAAGGATGAAAGCCCTGTAGAATCCGAACAGAGCGAACAAACCGAACCAGAAGTGTCTGTCGGCATCATGACGACGGAGAAACTTACGTTCTGTTTGAACGGCGACTATCGTGCCAAAGGCCATGTCGTGACGGGAGAACAAATTGTAAGCATAGAGAACGGAGCTCTTCAGTGGAACGGAAACATCTATCACGACCTGACATTCCGTCCTTTGTCCGAGGAGTCCTCATTTAGTCTGCATGAAGTGACCATTGGCAAGCAGTTCCACTGGGAACGTCAGGAAACACAAACATTCCAAGGCAAACTGCAGTTGGTCATTGACGAGAGCAAGATTGTGGCCATCAACATGCTCCCCGTTGAGACATATCTGGCAAGCGTCATCAGCAGCGAGATGAAAGCCACATGTCCGCTGGAGTTCCTAAAGGCCAGTGCCGTCATCAGCCGTTCGTGGCTGTTGGCACAAATGGAAAAGCGAAAGCAAGGAACAGGGCAGGCCTTCTTCCAGTTTAAGCGAACCGACAGCGAACTCATTCGTTGGCACGACCAAGAAGAACATACCATTTTCGACGTTTGTGCCGATGACCATTGCCAGCGATACCAAGGCATCACACGAGTAATTAGTCCCGAAGTCCGACAAGCCATTGAGGAGACCCGCGGTCAAGCACTCATGTACGAAGGAAAGGTTTGCGATGCACGCTTTGGCAAATGCTGTGGAGGGATGACCAATGACTTCGAGAACTGTTGGGAAGATCAGCCTCACCCCTACCTGCATGCTGTTAGTGATCCCTATTGCAACACCACCGACCGCCAATTGCTGGCAACCGTCCTGAACGACTATGACCAGGAAACCACCGACTTCTACCGCTGGACAGTCGAATACACACAAGAGGAGTTGCACGATATCATAACAGAACGATTGGGACGCGACTTGGGTGCAATCGTACGTCTGGAAGATGTGGAACGCGGAAAGAGTGGCCATCTGGTTCGACTGAAAATTGTAGGCACAGAGGCCTCGTTCACTATTGGTAAAGAACTTGAAATACGTCGCACACTCAGTCAAACCCACTTGAAGTCGGCCGCCTTTACTGTCGATTATGAATATGCCGAGGGTTCTGACATTCCTCAGCGTTTCATTATTCACGGAAGCGGATGGGGACATGGTGTGGGCATGTGCCAGATAGGTGCTGCCGTCATGGCCACCGAAGGACACTCTTACGACGAGATTCTCCATCATTATTATGACGGAGCGGATATTAAGAAGTTGTATGACTGAGAGATTATGGATTAAGGGTTAAGGATTAAGGATTAGGAGAATAAGCAATGTTGTCAGCGATACTTTCAATCATCATTGTCATAAACGAACTCATGGCCTCCAATGCGGGAATGGTGATGAGCCCTGCAACCAACTTTGATAGTTGGATAGAACTTTACAATCAATCGGACCAGGAAGTCGACCTCGCAGGATACTATCTGAGCGACGACGATAGCAACCCGATGAAATGGAAAATGCCCAACGACATAGGCCGTGTACCAGCCCAAGGTTTCAAGGTTATCTGGTTAGGCTCTAACAATATCAAGGAAACACAGGCTCCCTTCAAACTCGATTGCGACGGAGGTGCCATCTACCTCAGCGACGCTTCAGGAGTCCTCGTCACACAAGTTAGTTATCCGGAGGCGTTAAGCCGTACCTCCTACGCAAGAACCACAGATGGTGGCGATACGTGGAGTTGGACCGCTTCGCCCACCCCTGAGGCCACAAATACGACTTCATCTTTTTCATCCGAGCGTGTCAGTGCGCCAGTGGTTAGCGAGGGTAGCCAAATCTTCAATGGGTCGTTGACCATCAATGTCAACATTCCTGAAGGCACCAAACTGATGTACACGACAGACGGAAGTGTGCCCACATACGTGGAATCATTGGAGGAAGAGCAGGAACCTTATTGGCGAAACTGGGTAAAGAACAGCGATTGTGAAGGTAGCGATGCCACCTGTTTCGTGTGTCGCGACGGTGATGGCAGCGGCGATGTGGCACGCATCACCGACGGCGTGGGTGTAGTAGTAAATGGCAAAGCCTCACGAGGGGCAAAGGTACATTCCGTTGCCAATGCCGTGAATGACTGGGACAGTCAGTTCTTTGTGTACACGCCCGACCATGTATGGACTGCCAACGAGAACTACCGTTTCCGCATGAAAATCCGTGCCGACAAGGCTGCCCACATCTCCGTACAGTCACACCGAACCCCTGGCGATTACATCCATTGGAAAATGCTTAACGATGGTTATAACATCACCACACAGTGGCAAGAAATAACCTACGAAGGCACCGTAACAGCTGAACAAGCAGGAGAATCGGGACTGCAAACCATTGCCTTCAACCTAAACGAAAAGAAAGAGGATAACAACTTCTATTTCGACGACATCGTCTGGGAATCGTATTACGACCCCAATGCAGGATCGAACAATGG
>JAFXVU010000028.1 GCA_017534705.1 Bacteroidaceae bacterium | reverse complement strand
GTCCACAACGGCGTGGAGTTCATCAAGGCCTTAGGCAGCAACCGCACCGTGGTGATTGCCTCTGGCAGTCACATCAACCTGACAGATGAGATTTTCAGTGAGGGTTTGGAAGACAAGCTGAACATCAAGAACATCGAGCTCATCGTGAATCCCGCTAAAGTGGGCAAGAACGGCCTGCTTCAATACAACTACCAGAGCGACGGTGTAGAGCTCCACCTCGCCTATATGAAAAACCTGACCATTGAGGGCGAGGGCATGACACGCCCCGTCATCCAGGTGCGTCCCCGCTACACCTACATTCTCAGTTTCGACCACTGTGAGAACATCACCGTGAAGAATCTTGAGATGGGTCATACTGACGAGGGCTACTGCGAAGGCGGTGTGCTGAGTTTCACGGACTGCAAGGGTGTGAAAGTGGATAACTGCGACATGTACGGCTGCGGCACGGAAGGCATCACCGCTACCAACTGCGAGAACCTTCAGTGCGAGGGAAGCATCATCCGCGACTGCTCTTATTCCATCATGACCCTGACGAACGTGAAAGGCAAAGTCAATTTCTCTGAGTGCCAGTTCCTCCGCAACAAAGAATTCAATCTGGTGAATGCCGATGTGAACTGTTCTAAACTGAACTTCATCAAATGCTTGTTCAAGGACAACCGAGGTATGTTGTTCAATGTAAAATGCCCTGGTTTGCTCGACCACTGCACCATCATCCACAACTACGAGATGGGCGATATCGAGGAGTTAGAGAACCGTGGTTCCGACATCACTCAGGACGGCGACCGAGTTTATACAGGTGATGTAGAAGATGAGTATGAAGATATAGACCGTGGAGATTACACCATCAGTTACCCCGACTATTGGAAAGCCGACTACGACGAGAGCAGAACTCCTCTGAAATACTATCTGTGGCAGGGCGAGTATATGAAACAACCCCTCCGTATGGCCTTGTGCCAGCGTGGTCATGTGTTTATCGGTGAGGCCCTGCTTGGAGAGGACTCAGCCTACCCCATCGCTGTTAGGGGTCTTTCGGACATGGACGACGATGTGACCTTCAGTCTTCTCAACAGCGATGACCCAACGGTCATCGACATGCAGTTTACAGGAAAAGTGAGCGACAGCGGTTTCAATGGTAATGACGCCACCTCACTCAAACCCGTGAAACTGAAGAATGTCAAGGGTAATCCTCGTTTCTCCCTCACCCGCAACGAGAATGGTTTCGCCAGTCCTTGGCACAAGAACAATATCCACAACTTCGATGGCAAGGACGGAGATGCCGCAGGCAACTACCAATACATAGGTCCCCTTGACAGACAGGGTGTCTTTGAACTGTGGCGCGGCATGGACGGCGACATGGACAACTTCACCATCAACATCACGTGCAAGCAAGGTGCTTACCAGTATGAGAACTCTTTCTCCGCCCGTCTGTACAACCACCAGTTGTTCTTCAACTTGGCGAGAGGGAGCAGCACCTATGGTGAATATATCCTCCGTATACGTTTCTACGAGGGTTTCATCATTGTGACTTGCGTGGAAGGAAGTCCTGATGGTGTCGTTCCCTCGAACATCACGTTGGAAGGTATCTACTTTGAGGTACCTAGCGTAGGATAAGAAATACACCCCGCCATGGAACGGCGAGGAAGATGACTGCAATAATCAATTAGGAAACAACAAAGCCCCGCCAAATTTCGGCGGGGCTTTGTTCAGCATTCAGGATTGCTGACATAGGAAGGCTTGGATATATATATTGTTCAGACCTTCTTTTTTGTTTTATTGCCACCCATCTCAACTAACCATCGCTACTAACAATCTTCAACTGCGCTTCTATTATTTTCCGAGCGCTTTCTTCTATCATCGCTTGACTATTCCGAGCGCCTCTTCATTTAGGGATAATAAAAGGAACATGAATCTATCACTAGACAAGAAAAAAAATCATCAACTGAATAGATGAAGTAAAAAAGAGGAAAAAGTGAAAGAAACGTAAAAAAAAGCACTAATCTTTGGTGGGATAAAGGAAAAATGCTAATTTTGACAAAAATCCGAAAAGGTGGATGATTTCCACGCCACCCCAAGGCATGGACCGCAAGAAGAGAAGAGATTTTTGTTATTTTATATTTACTAATTCTAAAAGAGAAACAATTATGGCAAAGAAATGGGTATGCCCGGTTTGCGGGTATGTACATGAGGGTGACACACCTCCTGAGAGATGTCCACAGTGCAAGGTTCCAGGCAGCAAGTTCAAGGAAGTGAAAGAGGACAAAGGCCTGAACTTCGTGACCGAACATGTAGTAGGAATCGCAAAAGAATGCACCGACGAGTTCATCCTCCAAGGTCTTCACGACCACTTCAATGGAGAATGCTGCGAGGTAGGTATGTATCTGGCAATGGCTCGTCAGGCAGACCGTGAGGGTTATCCCGAGATTGCAGAGGCTTTCAAGCGCTATGCATTTGAGGAGGCAGACCACGCATCGAGATTCGCCGAATTGCTGGGCGAAGTGGTATGGGACACCAAGACCAACGTTGAGAAGCGCATGCTGGCCGAGGAAGGCGCTTGCGCTGGCAAGATGGAAATCGCCAAGAAAGCCAAGGAGTTGGGCTTAGACGCAATCCATGACACCGTTCATGAGATGGCAAAGGACGAGGCTCGCCACGGCGCTGGTTTCCAAGGCCTCTTCAATCGCTATTTCAAGGACTAGGCTATAGCTTTTAGTTAGCAGTCTTTGAGAAGGCATTTCTATAGGATTGCACCGCATGCGGTGCAATCCTTTATAACATCAAAAAAAGGAGAACATGTTAAGGAGAACGATAGCGGCATTAACCATAACATTGATAACATGCCAGGTCATGGCCCAGAACGGCGAGGAGAAGTCACAGTTAATCAATGTGTTCGGCAAGAATGTGACGGAGAAGAAGGCTCAACCAAACGTAAAGCAAACAGAGGTCAAGAAAGAGGCTAAGGTGGCTCCTGTCCCCACAGCAGCCCCAACACCCAAGCCTACTGCCATTCAGCCCTCAGGTTCCGCTACGGACTCGACTTCCATTCCCAAGAAGCCAGACCAATCCACTGCTCCTGTGCTGTTGTTTCCCGACAATGAAAACGCACTTCTCATAGCCAATCTCCGCTACGACGAGGCCATCCGTCGTCTGAACGATGAGATTGCCTCCCTGAAACGCAAGAAACAAAGCACCACCGACGCTGAATGGTTGCTTCACTATGCGAAGAACGGACAGTCGTTCATCAAAGGAACAGACCAAGTACTGGTGATTGACTCCATTGTTGTAGATAAGAAAAACCTCCTCAATCACTACAATCTGAATCCCGAATTAGGTGTTTTCTACTATCAAGTCGAACAGAATTTCAGTGTGTGTTACCAAACGGAACGTGGCAACAAGGTCTATACTTCGCTGCCCGACAGTGACGGTGTGCTTCAATTGACCGTATTCAACAACGATGAAGGCGGCCTTTCCTATCCTTCGACCTTGACAGGCATGGAAACGGACGGTGACCAGAACTATCCTTTCATGATGCCCGACGGACAAACGCTCTATTTCTCCGCACGCAGTAATCAGGGACTTGGCAACTACGACCTTTATGTGACCCGTCTGGACGACGGACACCATTTCTTCAAGGCCGAGAATCTTGGTTTTCCTTACAATTCCTACGCCAACGACTACTTGATGGTGATTGACGAGACATACAATCTCGGCATGTTCGCCTCCGACCGCTACCAACCCGCAGACAAAGTGTGTCTGTACTTCTTCGTCCCCAACAAAAGCAGAATGCCTTTCGATTACGAAAACGACGACCACGAACTCATCCGACAGGCTTCGTCCTTACGCAGCATTTCCACAACACAAGGCAACGAGGCAGCCTTGAAGGAAGGTCAGCGTCAGTTGGCATTGTTGCGTCAATCGGTACGTCAAGGTAAAATCCTTCATGAGTTTGAATTTGTGGTCAACGACAATCTCGTGCTTTACAGTCTGGACCAATTCACGAACGCCAATGCCCGCAAACTGGCTGAGCAATGGCTTCAGAAGAAGAAGAACTTATCATCGTTGGAGAGTCAACTTGATGACCTTCGAGATGAATACCATGCAGCCAATACCCAGAAGAAGAATGAACTCAAAGCCAAGATTGAGGGGCTTGAAGGAAGGATTCCACAACTGCGGACGGAAGTTCACGAGGCAGAGAAGGAGATACGGAGGGTTTTACATTGAGCATTGGCTCCGCCTAAAATGCTCACACTCGGCATAGCTCGAACAAGTTCGGCTCTGCACTCGCTTAATCGCATTTTTGAACATTGAACATTGAACATTGGCTTCGCCTAAAATGATAGTCTTTTGATACCCCACCCCAGCCGAAGGCCACCCCTCCCCTTAAATGGGAGGGGAGTTGAGGAGTGTCAGTCTTCGAATGGAGGCTGGAACTCGTGAGTGATGACGAGTTTGTCGCACTGAGTTTTGAGTGACACATCCAAGACATTGGCTATGAGTGCGATGCAGATGCTGGTAAAACGGTCGAGCAATTCATCGTGCTGTTCTTTGTGTCTTGCAGCCTTGATGTCGGCTAATACCATGAGTTGTTTGAGCGCCTTTCCCGATACATTTGACAATGACTTCATATTGTCGAAGTCGATATTGGGCGTGAACGTCTTGGAAAGGATATGGTTTTGCAGCCATTCTATTTCCTTTTGCTTGTTTTCGGGTGCGTTGTCCCATGTGAGATACGAGGCCGCCGCCTCAGACGAACCTCCTCTTTTGATGAGCGTCTTGTTCTCGTCGTTCTTGTCAGGCATGTTCTTGATGATGTCGGCGTCGAGAATGAGCATTGGGTCGGAGAAATAATCGTTGGTGTCGGCGTTTCTGGAGGCGATGTACTCCTCTCGCTCAATGAGCGCCTCTACCCCAGCCCATTCTTTTTCCTGTTGGAAAAGGACAATGGGTATCTTCCCTATGATATTGTCTTCCTCCGTCACTTTCCATCCCTCTTCCAATGCAATGGCATGGTAGATGTGCTGGTCGGTGAAGAAATCGATGTGGCGGTTGGTCTCACCCTGCATGTCGGTTGCGTTGTATCCCCATGCGAAAGCCTTGATGCAACCGAAATGGTCCCAAGCGACATAGATGTCGTCTCCTTTGCTCTTGGCCAGGACTCTCAAACGACAGTCGGCTTTCCCTTGTTTGTTTCGATAGGGATGAAAGAGTAAAGCCGCCTGTGTTTCGGCACCAGCCAGACGTTTGCACTCTCGAATCTTGGCATTGAAATGGAGTCGTTGGATAAGTCTGGAAAAATGCCCGAACGCTTCGTCTGTACCTGTGCTCTGTTGTCGCCAAACTACTGGTCGTCCGTATATGAAGACAAGCGCGATTTCGTTGATGTAGCGGGGGTAGTCGATGGGTAGTTTCCATCGCTTCACCCAACGTTTGAGATTTCCGTTCTTGTCGTAAATGGGTTTGTCATGCCTTTTGTTGATGGCATGAGATGCGGGATTGTACTCGCGAAGGGCTTCTGCTGTACGTTCACTGTTAGTGGTCATCAACGACAAAGCCTTGTCGATGTCGCCTTGATGAAGGAGACTGTTGAATTGATTATCCATGATATTATAAAATGTAGTTAAAGAGGGAGTTAAAAATGTAGTTAAAGAGGAAGTTAAGCACTATCGTGCTAGACGATACTCATGCAAGTAAGGGACGTTCTATTTATCGAATTATCGAATTTTTATTCTGCCTTTCCCCTTAGATGGGAGGGGAGTTTATAGAACCTTGGATGGGGCGGGAGTTGACTAAAAGAGGTTATCGAGGAAGTCGGGGGTGTCGTCGTCGATAGTGTTGAGGTCGTTGATGGCATAGGCAAGGATATCGACATATTCGTCGTGTGCACGTGAAGGGAATCCGCAGACCTCGTCCATGAAGTCGTCGTTCCAGTCACCATCCACCATCACCACCCTACCGCACTCGATGACAGCGGATACAGCCCTGAGACGCACCTCCTTCGAATCACGGGGAGAGGGCGTTTCCTTGACATTGAGCCGGGTAGCCGCCCTCAGCATCTGCACGACACTAAGGCCGTTGGCTTTGGGCTCCACGTTGAGTTTGCTCTGCGCGTTTCCGAAATGGGCATTCATATACTCGGGGAGGAACTTCAGCAGTTCAGGCATATCCTTCCACATCTTCATGGCATGGACGAGATAGATGTCGTTTCCAATGGCACATGCGGCGAGAATGCCTGAGGGGTCATTGTCCTGTCCTTGCTTTTTCTTCCCGTAGGCGGTGTCGAGGTAGAAATGGACAGGTTCTTTGAAGCGTTTGGACCTGAACAGTTCCATAGAGCAATGTCGAAACCACTGCCGCTTGACAATATTCCCTCCTTCGATTGTCGGATGCTGCTGGTAGAGCGCATTGAATTCCCTGGGTGCTCGCTGTTTTTGTTTGAGGAGTTTTTGGAGTGCGTGCCGGTCAGGCCATAATGCCTCTCCTATCTTCCTCTGGCTCAATCCGCCGTCTCCATCCTGCTCGCAAACAGCAGGGATGGTGAGAACCGTCCATTCGTCAGGTTCCATCTTGCACAACCTACCGGCAAGGTCATCGTCGTGCCACCGTGTCATAATGAGCAGTTGCGACGACTGGTTGTGGAGACGTGTGGCGAGTACACTGTTGTACCATTCCCACACTCGGTTCCGGAATGTAGGCGAGTTGGATTGCAGCGCATCCTTGACAGGGTCGTCGATGATAGCGATATCTACAGGCGTTCCTGTGAGTGAGCCACACACGCCCACTGCCTTATAGAAGCCTTTGTGCCCGACGGTTTCGAAATGGTCGTCGTGCCTGATGTATCCGCGACAAGTCTCCTTGGGGTGCATCCCTTTGAGGTAGGTTTCAGGGAAG
This sequence comes from Bacteroidaceae bacterium, assembly GCA_017534705.1. GTDB lineage: Bacteria > Bacteroidota > Bacteroidia > Bacteroidales > Bacteroidaceae > RUG11857. The sequence continues at coordinate 13,028 of JAFXVU010000028.1, read as the reverse complement.
ATGTCCTGGTAAGTTTTTGAGTCAATGGTTCTTTGAATGCTTCTGGAGAACTGCCTTGCCAGGTCAGCCGAGTATGAGCACCCCACGACCTTGAGGTCGGGATTCACACCGAGCGCCCAGGCGGGAAACTTTCGCGACACGATTTCGCTCTTGCCGTGCTGTGGTGGCATGAAGACCATGAGGTTCTTGATGTCGCCTTTCAACAATCGCTCACAGTAATCGGCCACACAGGCATGAAACCATTGCATGTCGTAACCATCTTCGATGGTCTGTATGAAATCCTTGAAAGACAGCATGGCGTTAGATTTTTTAGTGCAAAATTGGACTTTTCTGTCGAGAAAAGGCAAAAAAAAGTAAAGGCGATGAACGCGTCCTGCGTTCATCGCCTTTACATGAGGGGGAAAGTCAATGAATCAAAGTAGGGAATTACTTCAGGAGGCCTTCAAGGTATGAGATGATGTCTTCATCAGAAGGACGAAGAGCATCAGCATTGATGAACTTACCTTCTGGGTCGATGACCATGAAACGAGGGATAGACATCACCTTATACTCATTGCTGAGCGCATCCTGACCGTCTTCAGCCACAATATACTGAGCCCATTGGTGTGGATTCTCCTTGAGGAACTGTGTCCATGCATCTTTGTCTTGGTCGCAACTGATGCTGATGATTTCAATCTTGTCGTTTCCCTTGAAGTGCTTGTAGACTTCCTCAAGAGCGGGTATTTCTCCGACGCAAGGTCCGCACCATGTGGCCCAAACATCCACATAGAGCAGTTTTCCCTTAAAATCGGCAAGGTTGAGGTTCTTGCCATCAGGTGTGTTGATAGAGAGTTTAGGAATGGCATTGCCTGGTTTGAGTTTCTCATAATCACTCTGAATATCAGCGAATTCCTTATTGATGCGTGCAACAATGGAGTCGGTCTTGATGTGGGTGATGGCAGCATCCTTGAATTTGGTGATTTCCTCGCTGATGCCACCCATCAACATCTGCATTGACACCATATCGGCAATCAGTCTGTCGTGGTTGACTTGGTTGGGTATGTGTTTGTCAATCAATGAAAGCAAGTAGGCGGAAGGATCTTTCTCCATAGCAATGGTGTCGTCGAGATAATGGTCGTTGATAATGCCAAAGAGAGAGTCAGGATTGTAAGGTTCCTGTTTAGTGGTGTTATCGCAGGAGAAGAAACTGCCTGTAAGGAGTGCCAGCATGGTGGCAAGGATGAAAGTTTTTTTCATAATGATTGGAGTTGTTATTTGGGGTTGATGATAGGTCGTGGATTCCCCACTGGAATAATGTCCACCAGACTAGAGGCATCCGAAATTGGCTGCCAGAGCTGTGCAGAGGGCAGGAGTTATGCTTTCTTGAGTTTTGCGAGTGCGATTTCAAAGCATATGCCGTCGCGTGGTGTCTGGTTGTCGAACTTCTCTGATGCGAGGAGGCTGGAACGCACAAAGCGGGATGCTCGCCGAACAGATTCCTCGAAGGGCACTCCATTGACCGCGTCGGCCCCGAGAACGGAAGCGAAGACATCTCCTGTACCCGAACGGATTCTTTCGATGATTTGCTGTCGTTGGAAAGTGACGATACCCTCTGCGTCCATGATGGCGTTTCCGATGAAGTTGGTCCCCATGCGTATGCCCGTGATGACGATTTGGTTGGCACCCATGTCGCGCAAACGGTAAATCATGTCGGTCAGTTCCTGCTGATGCCATCCTCCAGGTCGGTAGTCAGTTTCCGTGAGGAAACATGCTTCTGTAAGGTTGGGGGTGATGATATGTGCATCTTTGATGAGGCGCTTCATGGCCTTGCACATCCTCGGTGTATAGGTGCTGTAGATACGTCCGTTGTCGCCCATGACAGGGTCGATGATAGCCAGTGTCTGCGGTTTGCTGAACTCGCTGATGAAGTCGCGGCAGATGTCTATTTGATGTTCAGAACCGAGAAACCCCGTCATGATACCATCGAAGAGCAGTCCGAGTTTGTGCCACTCGTCCATGTAGGAGCGCATGAATCGTGTGAAATCGAGACGGAAGAAACTGTCGTAACCGGTGTGGTTGGAAAAGAGCGCGGTAGGTAGCGGACATCCTTGAATGCCTAAATGAGAAATGATAGGTAGGATGACAGCTGTGGAGCACCTGCCGAAGCTCGACACGTCGTTAATAATTGCAATGCGTTTTTGAATCATAGTTTTTTTATCCTTGGTCCTCGGTGGGGTCGATGGTAGCCACTCCCCCATTCTCAGGAACCTCACTGTTAATATTGTCTTTCACCATATTAATAGCCCCATCTGGGGATATGGTCATCAAGATGGGTACGAGCATTTCATCGTCCTCAGGGTCGCCCACACTGGCTGCGAAAGAGAACCGACTGTGGTCGTCGGCCTTGTCATAATCGAAAACAATGCCAAGCAGAATAGACTTACGCATGAAATCGGCTGGTACGATGGAAGAGAAATAGTGCTTGCTGAAAGTCTTGTCGAAAAAGACTGAGCCATCAGACTTTTTCTTGATGACGAGGTGGATTTTGTTGTCGTAGAATTCACTTCCTGACTCCACTTTGACCTTGGTGGTGTCAACCTTTCGTGTGATGAAGAACTCATATTTGGCACCTGCGATGGTCAGCGTGTCGCGGAGGTCGTATTCCTGCATCTTCTGTGTGGATTTGGGTTCTTCCACATTATTGATAACGACCTTCGGGTCCTCGGTTTTCTTCTCGTTGCATCCTGTGCAAGCCGACAGGAGAAACAGAGAAGAAAGGATAAACATAGAATTGTAGATTTTCATTGACTTGTTGTTTTTGAAGAATTCAAATGGACTGCAAATATAGCAGAAAAGTTTGATTTATCATGGATAAAGAAAAGAATAAATCAGAAAAAAGAGAAATAGACGGGAATGAAAGACCATGAATGGGAAAAAATGCTTAAATTTGCAGTTTGGATGCATATCCGCCAAGATGCGGATTCCCTAACCATCCAAGGATTGTGGCAAAGCGCAGACAGTATGCCTGCCTTCCGCAATTGTAAGTGAAGGAAAAGACAAACAAAAAAATATAAGCATTATGTACAGAACACACACATGTGGCGAGTTGCGCCTTGGTGATGCCGGCAGCGTGGTAACGCTTGCTGGATGGGTGCAACGCGTTCGTAAGATGGGCGGCATGACCTTTGTTGACATGCGCGACCGTTATGGCATCACCCAAATCGTGTTTAACCAGGAGACCGACAAGGCTTTGTTTGACGCAAGCAACGACCTTGGCCGTGAGTATGTCATCCAAGTGACTGGCAAGGTGAACGAGCGTTACAGCAAGAACGCCAACCTTCCTACTGGCGACATTGAAATCATCGCTTCTGAACTGAACGTGTTGAATGTGAGCAAGACTCCTCCCTTCACCATTGAGGAGAACAGCGACGGCGGCGACGACATCCGGATGAAATACCGTTATCTGGACTTGCGCCGCAGTGTGGTTCGCAAGAACCTTGAACTACGTCACCGGATGTGCATCGCTATCCGCAACTACCTGTCGGGCGAAGGTTTCCTGGAGATTGAAACGCCGATATTGGTGGGCAGCACACCTGAGGGTGCCCGTGATTTCCTTGTTCCCTCACGAATGAATCCTGGTCAGTTCTATGCCCTTCCACAGAGTCCTCAGACTCTGAAGCAATTGCTGATGGTGGCAGGCATTGACCGTTATTTCCAAATTGCCAAGTGTTTCCGTGACGAGGATTTGCGCGCCGACCGTCAGCCTGAGTTCACCCAGATAGACTGCGAGATGAGCTTTGTCACGCAGGAAGACATTATCCAGACTTTCGAGGGCATGACCAAGTACCTGTTCAAGGAAGTTCGTGGTGTTGAGTTGGAAGGTCCGTTCCTCCGCCTGCCTTGGATTGAGTGTATGAAACGTTTCGGCAGCGACAAGCCCGACATGCGTTTCGGCATGGAGTTTGTGGAGTTGATGGACGTGCTGAAGGGCACAGGCGAGTTCGCCGTGTTCAACGATGCCGCTTATATCGGTGGTATCTGTGTCCCTGGCTGCGCAGTCTACACCCGCAAGCAGATTGACCAGTTGACCGACTGGGTGAAACGTCCTCAGATAGGTGCCAAGGGCATGGTTTATGCCCGTGTTCAAGACGACGGCAGCGTGAAGTCGAGTGTGGACAAGTTCTATAGTCCCGAGGTACTCGAGCAGTTGAAGAACGCCATGGGCGCCAATGCAGGCGACCTCATCCTCATTTTGAGCGGTTCTGACGCTATGAAGACCCGCAAGCAACTCTGCGAGCTTCGTCTTGAGATGGGTGGTCGTTTAGGTCTTCGCGGCAAGAACAAGTTCGCCTTGTTGTGGGTGACAGAGTTCCCGATGTTTGAGTGGAGTGAAGAGGAAGGCCGTCTGATGGCCATGCACCATCCATTCACGCATCCGATGGACGAAGACATCCCCTTGCTCGACACAGACCCCGCTGCAGTTCGCGCCGACGCTTACGACATGGTTTGCAACGGCATCGAGGTTGGTGGCGGTTCCATCCGTATCCACGACTCCGAACTTCAGGAGAAGATGTTTGAAATCCTTGGCTTCACCCCAGAGAAAGCCCGCGAGCAATTCGGCTTCCTGATGAACGCCTTCCAATACGGTGCCCCACCCCACGGAGGTCTGGCCTACGGTCTTGACCGCTGGGTGAGCATCTTCGCTGGTCTGGACAGCATCCGCGACTGCATCGCTTTCCCGAAGAACAACAGTGGACGTGATGTGATGCTCGACGCTCCTGCAACAGTGGACCAGAAGCAACTTGACGAGCTGTGTATCTTAGTGAATGAATCTGAGGTAAAGAACGCCAATCAGTAAGCAGACGTTCCGACAGCTATGTTAAAGTTTATGAGTTTCGGCAGTGGTAGCAGTGGCAACTGCTACTACTTGTCGGATGATGAAGACGCCATCCTGATTGACGCCGGTATCGGCGTGAGGAAGGTGAAACACTTGATGCGCGAATATGGTCTGAACGCCAGTAAACTTCGCGCTATAATCGTGACGCACGACCATGCAGACCACGTGAAAGCGGCGGGCAACATCAGCACAGACTTCTGCCTTCCCGTCTATGCCACCGAACTTGTTCACGAGGGTATCCGCCACAGCTATCGCTACTACCGCAAGATAGAGCCCATGTACGTGAAGTTTATACCCAAGGGAGAGGAGTTCAGCATCGGTTCACTGCGCATCACGGCTTTCGAACTGCCTCACGACTCAGCCGAGAACGTGGGCTACAGCATACATACAGACGACCCGTCGGATGGTGTGTTCACCATCATGACAGACATAGGCACTCCTACAGATAATGTGTATGAGTTTATCAGCAAGAGCAACTATCTGGTGTTTGAGTCGAACTACGATGAGGAGATGCTTGCCAGTGGCACCTATCCTAAGGTGCTGCAGGACCGTATCAAAGGAGGACGTGGTCATTTGAGCAATCACCAGAGTGCGGAAACACTGGCCAAGTGCTTCCATGAGGGATTGAAAAACGTTTGGCTGTGCCATCTGAGTGAGGAGAACAACCACCCTGAACTGGCTCGCAAGACAGTGGAATACCACTTGCGCAGTTTCGGCATCATCGCAGGCAAGGATTTCGAACTTGAAGTGCTGAAAAGGCATGTGGCCAGCGACTTGTATGAGTTAAGCATTGAACATTGACCATTGACCATTGACCATTGAACATTGGCTCCGCCTAAAATGCTCACACTCGGCATAGCTCGAACAAGTGTGACTCTGCACTCTCTTAATCGCATTTTGGGCTCATAACAATAATCCCGCCTTTCAAAGGCGGGATTGTTTTTTATCGGATGAAAAGCAGTTCTCGGTATTTGGGCAACGGCCACATCTCGTCGTCAATCATGAGTTCGAGTTTGTCGACATGATACCGGATGGAATCGAGGAAGGGCTCCACATTGTCGTGGTAGGCGATGGCCCGCTCGCGGCAGTCCTCGATGCGGTTGGCAACCTTCCGCGCCTCCACCATCTTATCCACATTCTCAATGATGAACGACTGATGCTCCGAGATTTTCTCGATGATGTCGATGTTGTTGGCGGTGATTTTGTTGGCCTTCTCCTCAGAGAATATTTCCTTCACCTTGTGGACATTGTCGATGAGTGTGCTTTGGTAGCGTGTGGAAACGGGGATGATGTGGTTGAGGCAAAGGTCTCCGAACACACGCGCCTCAATCTGTACACGCTTGATGTAAGTTTCCCATTTAATCTCGTTGCGTGCCTCAAGCTCGAAGCGTGTCATCACCTTCTGGCTCTCAAACATACGTACACTTGAATCATCGAGGTAACGGTCGAAGATAATCGGGCAACTGGTCTCGCAGTCCAGTCCACGTTGCTTGGCCTCTTCTTTCCATTCGTCGGAATAGCCGTTTCCATCAAAGCGAATGGCTTTAGAAGCCTTGAGGTCTTCTCTGACGACCTTCAGAATGGCACTTTCCTTGGCTTCTCCCATCTCAATGAGCAAATCGACACGTTTCTTGAATGTCGTAAGCGCTTCGGCCATGGCGGTGTTGAGCGCAATCATGGCACTGGCACAGTTGGCCTCGCTGCCGACAGCCCTGAATTCAAAACGGTTACCTGTAAAAGCGAAAGGCGATGTGCGGTTGCGGTCGGTGTTGTCGATAAGCAACTCCGGAATAGACGGGATATCGAGTCGCATTGCCACTTTGCCAGCAATGCTGATGTCCTCATCGTTAGTGGAGTTCTCGATATGGTCGAGTATGGACGAGACGGTCTTTCCGAGGAAAGAAGATATGATGGCTGGTGGTGCCTCGTTAGCACCAAGTCGGTGTGCGTTGGTGGCGCTCATGATGGAGGCCTTGAGCAGTCCGTTATGGTCATGCACAGCCTTGAGCGTCTCTGTGACGAAGGTGACGAAACGCAGGTTGTCGAGCGCGTTCTTGCCAGGTCCGTGGAGCAGGATGCCGGTGTCTGTAGACAACGACCAGTTGTTGTGCTTTCCCGAGCCGTTGACACCATTGAAGGGTTTCTCGTGCAGGAGGCAACGGAAACCATGCTTCCGCGCGATTCGGCGCATGAGAATCATGATGAGCATGTTGTGGTCGATGGCCAGGTTGCACTCCTCGAAAATGGGTGCGAGTTCGAACTGGTTGGGCGCCACCTCATTGTGCCGTGTCTTGCAGGGTATGCCGAGTTGCAAAGACTGAATTTCGAGGTCGCGCATGAAATTCTCCACGCGGTCGGGGATGGAACCGAAGTAGTGGTCGTCCATCTGCTGGTTTTTGGCAGAATCGTGTCCGAGCAAGGTGCGGCCAGTCATCACGAGGTCGGGGCGTGTGGCATAGAGCGCCTCATCAACGAGGAAGTACTCCTGCTCCCATCCGAGGTTGGTGATGACCTTCTTCACATCGGGGTAGAAATAATGGCACACTGCGGTAGCAGCACGGTCGACGGCATAGAGCGCTTTCTTGAGCGGTGCCTTGTAGTCGAGAGCCTCTCCCGTGTAAGAGATGAAGATGGTGGGTATCATCAATGTGTCGTCGATGACGAAGACAGGCGATGTGGGGTCCCAAGCGGAATAGCCACGTGCCTCGAAGGTGCTTCGGATACCACCACTGGGGAATGACGATGCGTCAGGCTCCTGCTGGACGAGGAGTTTTCCCGAAAATTCCTCCACCATTCCGCCTTTTCCGTCGTGTTCCACGAAACCGTCGTGTTTCTCGGCAGTTCCTTCGGTCAGCGGCTGGAACCAGTGGGTGTAGTGGGTGACACCAAGTTCCATCGCCCAGGTCTTGATGCCTTCAGCCACAGCGTCGGCGATGGTAAGGTCGAAAGGCGCGCCATTGTCGATGACGTCGCACATCTTCTCATAAGCTTTTGAAGGCAGATACTTGAACATCTTCTTGCGGTCGAAGACGTACTTGCCGAAATACTCCGAAGGCCTTTCCTTGGGAACTTCCACGGTCACGGGCTTGCGGCTGGATGCGTCGTCAACGACCTTGAATCTTAATTTTGATGCCATAAGATTGTGTGTTTGTGAAATTTGGTGCAAAATTAGTGATTTTTCGTTGAATTGTCATTATAACAATATTACGTTTTTTTCGTTTAATCGGATAATCGTTTAATCGGATAATCGTTTAATCGGATAATCGTAATCATGAGAAACACCCCACCCCTACCCCCTCCCCTTAGAAGGGAGGGAAGTTGAAATAACACCTCATAAAAAAAAGAGGGAGAGCATTACTGCCCTCCCCTCTCTAAAAATCACACTGTAGCTTTACTTCGCGATAAAAGCAAATTCGCCAGTGATGTCGTTGAGATAAACATCGTATGTGCCTTCGGGAACATAGATGTTATCGCCATTGTTGACACCCGTTCCGTAGTAAGTGTCGGCAATGCTGATGCCGGCTCCCCAGTTTGTGCCCCAGTCATGGTTGGCGCGGAACTTCAGACCTCCGTCAGTAACAACCGCATTAGGAACGTACCAGTTGTGTGGAGTCACCTGTCTGAGGTCGATGTCGCCAGTCCATCCGTTGAAGTCGCCGATGAGCGATACGCTGGAGAATTCAGCAGGCTCCTGATTGTCGAGTTTAGTCCACGTGTAGGTGTTGGTACCGAGATCCACCGTGAGGGTGTAGTACTCAGCACTTGGAGCGGAGATGGCGCCAGCGCCGCTGTTGGTGAGTTCTCCGCTGTAGGAGTTGTCACCATCGTTAGGACAGCCGTAGGCCAGATCCCAGTTGCCGAAGTCATTGTCTTCCCAGAACTTGAGGTCCCAAGCTCCTGTCCACTTGGTGGTGTAGGAGAAGGTGGTCTTGTTCTGCGGATAGAAGAGACAGGTCTTGCCAGAAGCAGCGTCGCCATTCCATCCCTGCACTCCACCAACCACATAGAGGTAGGTGTTCTTATAGTAAGGATTGTCTCTGTCGACCACCACTGAGAAGGTCATATTGAGCATGTCGAGTGTGATGAGCCATGCCCCTGCACCAGAGATGACTGGAGTCTCCACACCAGTGTAGTCGCCGGGCCAGATGACATAGTTGAAGAGCGAGTTGTCGCCATTCACTGCGCATCCGAGGTTAGCGTCCCAATTCACATTGCCCTCGCCATCGAAAGCCGACATGGGGTAGAACTTATACCAGTTGTCGCCTTCGCCAGTAATCACAGAGGCCTGGAAGGTGTGGTCGTCAATCTGGGTCATGACTGTAGGTTCAGCGGGGTTCCATCCCTGCCACTGACCGAGCATGGCATAGCCCTTGACATCGATTGCGGGAGTGGCCATGGGGGTGTAAGAAGATTTTGCTTCGCCTACCTTCAAAGCTGACTCACCAGAAATGAATTGCACTCCGTAAGTGAACTTGAAGTCGAGTTCGCGAGGCTGAGCAGCGCGGCTCTGGAAGTGTTGCGTGACGACGGGACGTATATCCGCATTGTGGACACAGAGTGTATATCCGTCGAGGAATCCAGGTACTTCGTTGCCGAAGAGCGTAAGTGACTTCAGCTCAAAGCCCTCAAAATGAGTGTTGTTGTCCTGCACTTCGGCAAGCAGTGTGGCAATCCGAATGGTGTCGGCATTGTCGCTCTCTACAAAAGCCTCTGCTGGTGCGATAGTGACCTCGACAGCGCTACCTGGCTCTTCCGGGTCATTAGCCTGTGGGTTGGCCCAGTCCACGTAGTCGTCGCTACAAGCCACTGTGGCAAAGGCTGCCGAAAGCATCATCGAATATAAAAATATCTTTTTCATATCTTGTTCTTGAATTATTGATTATTCTTTTTATCACGAATTAGAGAATTATAGAATTTCTCTCTTCATTGACAATCAGACATATAAAGTAATATAGAAAATACATGCATTCCTTACTCCACACGTCCTGTACCGGCAGTGAAGTTGATATAAGCCTTCTGTCCAGGACTAACCTGATAAGAATAGTCAGCACCGACATTTTCAGCCCAGTTGGCAGGGATATCGACATTGCGGTAGAAGAGTGAACCGTCAGTCTTGATGGTGAACTCTGTCTTCCACCAGTCGATGCCGCAGTCGATAAACAGACGGAGCTCGCCACTACCAGTGAAGGCAGGAGATACCCATTCGCCCGCATCGGCAGGAGCGGTGAATGCCCATGCGTCCTGCAAAGACCATTCGCCACCAGCGGCTGCACCGATGACATAAACCTTGGCTGGGTTGACGTTCACAGTGTATTGAACTGCGCCATTGCTGATCTTGGCGTTGACAACAAAGTTGTACCATCCTTCGTTGGCCACCTTGATGTTGGCAGCGTCGTTCGACTCATCAGCGCTGGAGATGCCAGCGTTGGCATTGTCGTTGATGGTGAGCTGGCCGTAACCCTTGTCATTGCCCTTCCAACCAGCGTCTGGGTTGATCTTGAACTCAGCGCCTGCAGGCATGTAAGCCACTCCGTAGTAGAAGCCCTCCTGGCTGAATGCGGGTGCCAGTGGCACGAAGTTAGCCCATCCGTCGGAAGCTGGGAAGCTACCCACGATGTGTACTTTCTCAGGCAATGAGATTTCCACCACAGGTACGTATGCCAGCACATTGGGCAGCGTGATGGTGTTGGACTTGGCGAATCCCAATGTGTCTTGTCCATTAACATGTGCTGTGAGATAGAAATAGACGGGTATAGGCGCTGAAAGGTCAGCGTCGCCTGCCTGTGCGAGGATCAGCTCGTTGAGTTCAGAAGCCGGCACCTTGACCAAAGTCGAGGTGGAAGTGGTGGAGAGTGCCTCCATCTTGTCCTCGCTGATACCCGCATAGACGGTATAGACTGTAGAAAGCGGGAATCCGCCGTAGTCGGGCTGTGAAGTGGTCAAAACAATATTCTCGGCAGTCTGCAAGTCATAAACATTGTTGACCGCGAAAGCAGGTGTGTTGAGCACAAACGTGTCAGACCCCTGATGGAAGGTTGGATTGTTGTCGCGGTCCTCGTCGCATGAGGTGAGTCCCACCCCCACAACGGCAAGCATCAGCAGTGAATAAAATATCTTTTTCATAATGAATTGCTTTTGAAAAATTAATAACCGGGGTTCTGGTGCATATTATCGTTTGCATTCAGTTCGTTGGCAGGTATAGGATAGAGGTTGTAGATGCTGCTCACACCATTGCCAGCGAATGAACCACCCTTCCAGTCCCAGAGATAAGCACCAGAAGTGAAGAGTCCGAAGCGGACAAGGTCGCTGCGGCGACGTCCCTCGAAGTAGAACTCACGGCACCACTCATCGATGAGGTCTTGTTCGGAGATAGACTCGATGCGAGCGGCATGTGCACGGTCGCGCAGTGTGTTGATGGCATCGAGCGAAGTCTTGTTGTCGCCTCCGTTGCGGTAGTTGGCCTCAGCAAGTGTGAGGTAAGCCTCAGCAAGACGGAAGAACGGCACATCGGCGTCTGAGAACGCCACGTCGGAAGGTGTGCCGCCATTGCAGTATTCGTTGGTCCACTTCATGATACCGAGACCAGCAGAGAATGTGGTCTTTTCCTCTGTGGAGATCCATCTGCGGTCCTTGCCACCCTCGTTCTGACCCGAGAAGAAGATAGCACGCTCGTCACCTGCTGTTTCAGTCAGTTTATCGATGTCATTGGTGTAGATGACCTTGGTGGTGTCGGGGAAGAACTTCTGGATCAAAGCCACTCGTGCGCGGTTGCAAGTCCACTGTGACTTGGCCAATCCCTGAGCGGGAGTGCCGTTACCAGTGGTGGAAGCAATGGTATATACACTACCTCCGTAAGAGCGTGATGTGGCTCCGTCGCAGCGGATGGGGAAGATGATTTCCTTACGTGCCTCGGCATTCTCGCCGTTGTCGCCCATGAAGAGCTGCTGGTAGGCGCTGTAGCCGTTCTTGCCTTCAGTGCAGAGCGAATAGCCGCTGTCGATGACCTTCTGTGCATAGTCAGCAGCGTCAGCCCAATGCTCAGTACCAGTATAGACCTTTGCATTGAGGTAGATACGAGCGAGCAGGAGGTTGGCAGCCACTTTGTCAGCACGTCCGTAGTTCTCATTGCTATTGGCATTGTCAAGAAGCACCTCTTTACTCTCCGCATTCTCTCCATTGATGGACTTGAGTTCAGCCACTACGTAGTTGAACAGGTCTGAACGCAAAATCTCGGTGGGGAGACTGTCATCGAAGTTTTCTTTGAATGGAGCCCTGCCATAGAGATCCATGAAGTAGTAGTAAAAGAGCGCCCTCATGAAACGGACTTCAGCTCTGTACTGCAGTGTCTGCGCATCGTTATCCCCTTGTGTCTCGTCGAGATAAAAGTTACAGAGCGTGATGTTGTACATGATGCGGTAGTAGGTCAGTTCATTGTATCCGTGAGAGGAGTTCCAACTGATGTTGGTGAGTTCGGGGATACCAGCGTCGCCCTGCCATGTCCAGATGCACTCATCGGAGCAGAGTTCGTTGGCTTCGAAGATGCGGCGGTAGAAAGATGAGTTACCTTCGTCGAACTGCGACATATCTGCATTTCCAGAACCACCCGTTTGTCCAGTCATAGTGAGGCTACTGTAGATTTTGGCCAGCAGGCCTGTTTTGTCGAGTGTGGTGTTGGTCTGTTCGTCGATAACGCTCTGTTCAAGTTCATCCGAGCAGGAAGTCAGTCCACCAACCATCAGAACGGCACCCAAAGCCGCAGGTGCTATATATTTGAATAATCTGTTGTTCATAATCGTCATGATGTAATAAAAGATGATACTATTAGAAATTCAGGCTCAGACCAATCTGATAAGTAGTAGGTCTTGGGTAGACGCTGCCATCGACACCTGTTCCATGTGTACGCTCGGGATCAAGTCCGTCGTAGTTGGTGATGACGAATGGATTCTGCACCAGAGCATATACACGTCCGTTCACACCATTGTAGCTGCCACCTGAGAAGAGGTTCTTGAACGAGTAACCCAGTGTGATGTTGTCGCAACGGAGGAATGATGCATTGCGGATGAAATAGTCGCTCATGTAGTAGTCAGTCTTACCCTGGAATCCGAGACGAATGGCTTCCTTTGTCGTGTTGGTGTAAGCATTATTGGAATAG
>JAFXVU010000274.1 GCA_017534705.1 Bacteroidaceae bacterium | reverse complement strand
TACCAGAATCCATTCCAAGGACGGCTGGATTTGAAGGTGCTTCGCTTGCCGTTGCCAGGCGGTGTTGTTATTGCGGTGCGAGATATGGCAGTTCCTCGCATTATTGTTCCTGCTGCCAAAACAGTTCCTACGCTTTGACTCCCAGCAATCTGTTTCTTGAGAAAACAATAATTCGACCGGCTTCGCCGGTATGGTGATGCTCTTGCAGTTGGGCATCATGCGGTTGGGGCTTACTCCGTTTAGCCCCAATTCCGCATGAGCCAACTGCCGTCGCTGAGCAAACGTGTCCCCGTCATGTTATGCGGGGAAAAAGGGATATCTATGTGCTGGGGTCTAAATGTTTATCCGTTTTCTTCTTCCGACTCGCGGAGTTTCTTTTCCTCGATAAGTTGGAAGTCCTTGGGCCGTAGGATGAAATTGGAGCCGAGGTACTTGTCGCGAACGATACGGTTATCGGCCAGTTCTGGTGGTGTTCCTTTGAAGAGTATTCGTCCTTCAAAGAGGAGGTAAGCTCGGTCGGTGATACAGAGTGTTTCCTGCACGTTATGGTCTGTGATGAGGATTCCGATGTTTCGGTCTTTGAGTTTCCAAACGATATACTGGATGTCCTCCACAGCGATGGGGTCAACGCCGGCGAACGGTTCGTCGAGCATGATGAACTTAGGGTCGATGGCAAGGCATCGGGCAATCTCTGTCCTTCGCCGTTCACCACCGGAGAGTTGGTTTCCTCGGTTCTTCCTCACTTTCTGTAGTCGGAATTCCTCTATCAGGCTTTCAAGCTTCTCTTTCTGGTATGAACGTGGTTTTCCTGTCATCTCAAGTACGGTGGCAATGTTGTCCTCGACGCTCATGGTGCGGAAAACGGAGGCCTCTTGCGCGAGGTAGCCCACTCCGTACCTTGCCCTTTTATAGACAGGGTAATCCGTGATTTCCTTATCGTTGATGAACACCTTGCCGGCGTTGGGCACCACGAGTCCTGTGGTCATGTAGAAAGAAGTGGTTTTTCCCGCTCCGTTAGGTCCGAGCAATCCGACGATTTCCCCTTGTCGCACATGGAAGGAGACGTCGTTGACGACGGTTCGTTTGCCGTAAGTTTTGACCAGGTGCCGTGTGTAGAGGGTCATGCGTTCTTCGGAGTATTCAGGCCGCATGTCGTCACCAGCGTTAGTGACAGGTGCCTGTTGCCCCTTGAGATTATCATTATCGTTAATGTCCATGTTTTATACCAAAGAATTTCGCTTATGAGGCAAAATTAGAAATTGTTTGTTGAATAAGCGTGATAAAGGTCAAAAAAAACGCAGTAACGGGTGTAAAATCCACATTTATTTCATACTTTTGCATAGTTTTAGAACGACAAGATGCTGACACTAAAGAAATCATTGACAGAGACGGGCCGTTACTTTCAGTTGATGGGCCGCACATTCTCACAACCCGACCGCTGGCGCATGTTCTACAAGGAATATGTGAAGGAAATGTTCCAGCTGGGGTACAATTCAATAGGTATAGTCCTCATCATCAGTTTCTTCATCGGTGCTGTGATTTGCCTTCAGATTAAGCTGAATATCCAGAGCCCGTGGATGCCTCGCATGGTGACAGGTTACACCACTCGTGAGATCATGTTACTGGAGTTCTCCTCATCCATCATGTGTTTGATTCTGGCCGGCAAAGTAGGCTCGAACATTGCCTCGGAACTAGGAACAATGCGTATCACCCAACAGATAGACGCCCTTGACATCATGGGTGTGAACTCCGCCAACTACCTGATATTGCCCAAGATTCTGGGTTTGATGACCATCATGCCCATCTTGGTGACTTTAAGTGTGTTCAGCGGTTTGATAGGCGCCTATTGCACCTCGTTCATGGGGACCACCACCTTTTCCGAACTTACCGAAGGGTTCCGTTATGAGTTCAATCCCTGGTTTTTCTGGTGCGGTATGATAAAAGCTGTGGTTTATGCCTTCATCATCACCAGTGTGTCGTCGTACAAGGGATACACCGTAGATGGAGGTTCAATAGAAGTTGGTGTGTCGAGTACCGACGCCGTAGTGACGAGCAGCGTACTCATCTTGTTCGCCGACATTTTCCTAACGCAGATACTCACATGATAGAAGTAAGTCATCTTTATAAATCGTTCGAAGACAAGGAAGTGTTGCACGACATCAACGCAGTCTTCGAGAACGGAAAGACCAATCTGATTATCGGTCAGAGCGGCAGTGGAAAGACTGTGCTGCTCAACAACATTGTGGGGTTGCTCGACCCTACAAGCGGTAAGATTTTATACGACGGTGTGAATTTCTGTGCCTTGCGCAAGCGCGACAAGATTCTTCTACGAAGGGAGATGGGCATGTTGTTCCAGAGTGCGGCATTGTTTGACTCGATGACTGTGCTTGAGAATGTGATGTTCCCTCTGAACATGTTCTCCAATGCCACCGCCATAGAACGTGAGCGTCGTGCTCGAGAGTGCATAGGCCGTGTGAACCTGTCGGGTGCAGAGAACAAGTTGCCCAGTGAAATCAGCGGTGGTATGCAGAAACGAGCCGCCATCGCACGCGCCATTGCCTTGAATCCCAAATACTTGTTTTGTGACGAGCCCAACTCAGGCCTTGACCCCAAGACCTCGATTGTGATTGACGAGTTGATTCACGGCATCACCACGGAGTTGAACATCACCACCATCGTCAACACCCACGACATGAATTCCGTGATGGGCATTGGCGACAAGATTATCTTCATCTGCGAAGGCAAAGCCGAGTGGCAGGGCACTAGTGCCGACATCATGAGCAGTGACAACAAACGTCTGAACGACTTTATCTTCGCCTCCGACATCCTCCGCAAATACAAAGAAGCCGAGGACGAGGGAACCAAGCATCAACATTGAGGAACAGTGACCTTAATCACATAAGGCTTATCATAAAAGGTTGGCATTTTTCTTCCAGACCAGGGACAGATCAGTGCACAGACAACGTACATAGAAGCGCTCGTATTATGAAAAAAACAATCCTTTTATTCAGTCTGTTCGCCAGCATGGGAGCGGCGGCACAGACCCTCACCCACTACACCACCACAGAAGGCAAGGAGTGGCAACAAGGCAAGGCCTCGCTCAGTGGCAAGGCCGCCACAACACCAGTATTAACCATCACAGGCCAAGAGCAAGGGAGGGAGTTCAAGGCTTGGGGCACCTGCTTCAATGAGCTGGGTCTCGATGCGCTGGAAATGCTGAGAGCCGAGGACCAGGAAGAAGTGATGCGTCGCGTTTTCGCCCCTGACGGCGACCTGCATTTCACACGTGGTCGTCTGACGATGAATGCCAACGACTACAGCCGTGCCTGGTACTCATGCGACACGGTGAGCGGCGACTTCTCATTGAAGTACTTCAACATCAAGCACGACAAGGAGAATGTCATACGTCTAATCAAGAAAGCACAGAAATACCAACCTGGACTGACGTTCTGGGTGTCGCCATGGAGTCCCCCCGCCTGGATGAAAATCAATCATGACTATCCCGTGTTGTCGAGCCAGTGGAACACACAGCCCAAAGAGAAAGATTATCTGCTCTTCGATGACGGCGGCACCCCTGACCCCAACGAGATGCAGTTCTTGGGAGAACGACAGGGAAAGTTCCCCCGGAAGTTGGCTACCCAGAACTACATGATACAAGACCCACGTTATTTGCAGGCCTATGCCAACATGTTTTGTCGTTTCATCGACCTTTATGCGGAGGAAAACATTCCTATTGACATGGTGATGTACCAAAACGAAGCTTATTCCTATACTCCCTATCCAGGATGTGCTTGGACGGCAGAAGGCACCATCAAATTCAACAAGGAGTATCTGGCGCCAGCATTGAGGGCAAAGCATCCTGAGGTGAAACTCTATGTGGGAACATTCAACACGAATCGCTCAGATTATGTAGAGAGAATTGTGGATGGAGTAAAGCATGATGTGCTGGGCATTGGCCTTCAGTGGGAAGGTCGCGACATCATCGATTCCCTTCGCCAGCGCTATCCCGACCTACACCTCATTTCCAGTGAGAGCGAGTGTGGCAACGGTTCAATGGACTGGCGTGCGGGTGAGCACACCTTCCATCTTCTGGCCGACTACATCGGGAAAGGCTGCGACGAATACTTCATTTGGAATTTCATTCTCTTTGACCAAGGTCAAAGCGCATGGGGTTGGAAGCAGAATGCGCTCGTGCAGGTGAAATCAGCGAATCAGTCGGTTCGCTTCACGCCAGAGTTCTATGCCGTAAAACATTTCTCTCATCTTGTGGTGCCAGGCAGCCGGATGCAAGGATACGTGTCGCGCGAGAAGACTGACGGTGTGCCCGTCATCGTCTTCCAGCGTCCCGACAAACGCTTTGTCGTCATCGCAGGCAACCAGACTGACGGACCGCGCACAGCCACCGTGCTTCTCGGCAAGAAATACCTCAACATGACGCTACAAGCCCATTCGTTCAACACCTACATCAGCAAGTAGTCCGCCATCACCTTCCATCAAGGCTATACAAAAACACATTAATAACTCATCTTTCGGAAGTAAAAATGGAAGTAGAAATGGAAGTAAACTCGCTACGCTCTTGGGAGTTATGTGCTTTGCACAGGACGATAGCATTTTATTGCTGTAGTATTGTCCAGCACGAAAGTGCTTAACTTCCAGCCAGCACTGCTGGCTTAACTCCCTATTTAACTTCATTTTATAACTTCCGAAACTTCAGTAAATAACTTATTGACGATATGAAAAAGATTCTGACCATCCTTTTGCTTGGCCTGACTATCGGTTTACAAGCAGAGAAGCAAACCGCGGAAGAGCCACTTTATGCCGGTTCGACATACGCTGAAGACGGAAGCCAGACTTCCATTCCAGGCACTCCAGAAAGCGTGAAGAAAAAACCTAAGATGGCAGCCTATCTGATGGTCTATCACAAGGATGCCGACCACAGCCTCCACATGGCACTGAGCCGCGACGGTTACTCATGGAAAGCCTTGAACGGCGACAAGGCAGTCGTCAGCGGCGACACCATCGCCCAGCAGCGTGGCATCCGCGACCCGCACATCTACCTTGGACCTGACGGCACCTTCTATATCGTCGCCACCGACCTTCACCTCTTTGGACAGCGTAGGGGCTACCGTGACACAGAGTGGGAACGCGACGGCAAACTATACGGCTGGGGCAACAATCGGGGCCTCGTGTTCATGAAGTCGAAAGACCTCATCCACTGGACGCATACAGTCGTCCGCATCGACGAGGCATTTCCCGACCATTTTGGAGAGTTGGGTTGTGCTTGGGCACCCGAGACCATTTACGACCCCGAGGAAGGCAAACTGATGGTCTATTTCACCATACGCCCCACAGGCACTGGCAAGACACAACTCTTCTACGCCTACGCCAACGACGACTTCACAGCCCTTGTGACCGAGCCACAATTGCTATTCGAATATCCTGATAAGAACGTGCAGATACTCGATGCCGACATCATCCCGATGCCAGATGGCCGTTACTGCATGACGTACTGCGCACAAGAAAATCCTGGTGGTATAAAAATGGCCATCAGCGACCACATCAACAGGGGGTATGTCTATCAACCGCAACAGATTGACGCTGAAAAGGGAGCCTGCGAAGCACCTACCATGTACAAGCTTATCGGCCAGGACAAGTGGTTGCTGATGTATGATATCTTCAGCATCAGACCGCACAACTTCGGGTTCATGGAGACCACTGACTTCAAGACCTTCAGCGACCTCGGCCATTTCGGTGACGGACCCACCAAGCGCGACGGTTTCTCTGAGCAGAAACACGGTGCCGTTACTCAGATTACAGAAAAAGAAGCTGTACGACTTGAAAACTATTGGAAATAAGTCGTACAGCTACAGTAAAACCCAACTATCACAAGAGTTGAGCCATATAAAGGGAAACACTTGAAAAGGACGGGAAAGAGTGAAAGTCGTCAGTTACGGACCCTGATTCTCCATTTGCCGTCCTTTCGGACCATTTTATTGGCGCTGACCTCCTCGTTGCCCGACTCGTATTTGATTTTATAATAGACCACAGCTACGGAATCGGCCAGAAGGTCGACTTTCACCACTTTAGTGGCAATCGCCTTCCCTTTTGCATTGGCATTGATTTGCTGGTGCATGACCCACATCTTGGCGATTTGCGCTTGAGTAAGAGAGTCGAGTTCCTGTCCGAAATCGAGGTACTCGTAGTATTTGTCCATTTCGCCTTCCTCGAGCAGTTCCATTGCTTTCAGCAATGCTTTTTGTGAAGCCACCTTGGCATCCTTTTCCTCGCAGGCCGTCATAGCGAGCAAGCATAAGCATGCCATGGGCAGCCATTTCCTACAATATCTCATCCTGTGCCCGTTATTTCTGACGAATATAGACATTGATGGGTGTGCCTGTGAAATTCCAGTTCTCGCGTATCTTATTCTCAAGGAATCTCCTGTAGGGGTCCTTGACATACTGTGGGAGGTTGGCGTAGAAGACAAACGAAGGCACGTAGGTGTTGGGCAACTGCATGCAGAACTTGATTTTGATGTACTTACCCTTGAGGGATGGTGGTGGCGTAGCCTCTATAATGGGCAGCATCACCTCGTTGAGTTTGTTGGTGGATACCCTCGTTGTTCGGCTGGTATACGCCCTTTGGGCAGCCTCCAGCACCTTGAATATACGTTGTTTAGTAAGGGCAGAGGCGAACACAATCTCCACGTCGCTGAAAGGAGCCAGACGTTCACGTATAGTGTCTTCGAAATACTTGATGGCCTTGTTGCTCTTGTCCTCGACGAGGTCCCATTTGTTGACGACCACCACGAGTCCTTTCTGGTTCTTCTGTATAAGTTGGAAGATGTTGATGTCCTGTCCTTCTATACCTCGTGTGGCATCTATCATCAGGACACAGACATCGGCGTTCTCGATAGCTCTGATGGCCCTCATCACAGAATAGAACTCGAGGTCTTCGCTGACCTTGTTTTTCTTTCTGATACCTGCTGTATCGACAAGATAGAACTTGAATCCGAATTTATCGAACTTGGTGTAGATAGAGTCGCGTGTGGTTCCTGCGATATCAGTTACCACATTGCGGTCGTCAGCGAGGAAAGCATTGACGATGGACGATTTGCCTGCATTAGGACGTCCTACCACAGCAATGCGAGGTATGTCCTCCTCAATGGGGCCGTCGGGTTTGTCGCCGAAGGCTGAAACGACGGCGTCGAGCAGTTCGCCCGTTCCGCTTCCAGAGAGAGCAGAAATGCACATAGGGTCGCCCAGACCGAGAGAATAGAACTCGGCGCTGTAGTACTGCATCTCATTGGTATCAGTCTTGTTGCAGCAAAGTATGACGGGTCGTTTGGATTGACGCAGTATCTCAGCCACTTGTTCATCGAGGTCTGTGATACCATTCTTCACATCGACCATGAAGAGTATGACGTCGCACTCCTCGATGGCTATGAGCACTTGCTTCCTTATCTCCTCCTCGAAGACATCGTCGGAGTTGACCACCCATCCGCCAGTGTCGACGACGGAGAACACTCTCCCACTCCACTCACACTTGCCGTACTGACGGTCGCGTGTGGTGCCAGCAGTATCGCTCACAATGGCGTGGCGCGTGCTGGTCAATCGGTTGAAGAGCGTGGACTTTCCCACATTGGGACGTCCCACTATAGCTACTAAATTTCCCATACTTTTATACGCTTTCTTTTATTGGCTTCACAGCCAGATTATACAATAGCAGTCCATCATTCAGGATTATAGCCGAAGTTGGTGAGTTCCCGGTCGGAGTTTCTCCAATCCGGGTCCACCTTGACGAAGGTCTCGAGATAGACGGATTTACCGAAGAACTTCTCGAGCGACTTTCTTGCCTCTGTGGCCACTTTTTTAAGTGCTATGCCTTTCTTCCCGATGATGATTCCTTTCTGCGAGTCTCTTTCAACATAAATGACGGCATTGATATGTATATGGTGCTCGTCTTCCTTGAAACTTTCGACGGCCACCTCCACGGAATAGGGTATCTCCTTGTCATAGTAGAGGAGAATCTTCTCCCTCATGATTTCGCTGACGAAGAAACGTGCAGGTTTATCAGTGAGTTGGTCTTGGTCGAAGTAAGGGGGTGCCTCTGGTAGCAGTTCCTTAATGCGTTTGAGCACGACATCGACATTGAACTTATGCAGGGCCGAGATTGGAATGATTTCCGCATTTGGCAGCATGTTGTGCCATTCTTCCACCAGTTGTGTGAGCTTGTCTTGGTCTGTGAGGTCGATTTTGTTGATAAGCACAATGACCGGCACCTCCATTTTGTTGACTTTTTCGAGGAAATCGTTGTTTTTGTCGTTTTTCTCGACTGGGTCAGTGACATAAAGCAGTACATCGGCATCGGCGAGTGCGCTCTCAGAGAAGTTGAGCATCGACTTCTGCAGTTTGTAGTTGGGTTTGAGCACTCCCGGTGTGTCGGAGAAGACGATTTGGGAGTCATCGTCGTTGATGATTCCCATGATTCGGTGTCTGGTGGTCTGGGCCTTAAACGTGGCGATGGATATCCTTTCTCCGACAAGCAGGTTCATGAGAGTGGATTTTCCCACGTTGGGGTTGCCTACAATATTGACGAACCCCGATTTGAACTTTTTGTTATCCATAAGCAGATCTGTCATTAGCCGAAGAAGCGCATCGCCGTTCAACGATGCGCTTCTTGTGTTAGTGTTTCAGAAAAACATGTTGATGGTATAGTCCGTCTTGATTTTCTGTAAGTGCTGGTTATTTCTTGCTGAACTTATCTCCATCATATCCCCACTTCATGTAGGAAGCTCCCCAAGTGAAACCACCTCCGAAAGCAGTGAAGATGATGTTGTCGCCTTTCTTGAGCTGTGATTCATACTCCCAAAGGCAGAGAGGGAGTGTACCTCCACTGGTGTTGGCGAAGTGGTCAATATTAATCATGACCTTGCTTTCAGGCAGGTTGATACGTTTAGCCACAGCTGTTTCGATGCGAATGTTTGCCTGGTGTGGCACGAGCCATGCGATGTCATCGTTAGTGAGGTTGTTCCTCTTCGCGATGATTTCCACTGCATCGGACATGTTAGTGACCGCATGCTTGAAAACCTCCTTACCCTCTTGATAAACGAAATGCATCCGTTTGTCGACTGTTTCGTGCGAGGGAGGGCAAGCCGAACCTCCGGCAGCCATGTGCAATGGATCGTAGTGACTGTCGGTGCGGAAGTAGGTGTCCATGAGTCCGTAGTCCTCTTCTGTGGCTTCCATGAGCACGCATGCAGCACCGTCTCCGAAGATGGGGCATGTAGTTCTGTCCTCATAGTTGGTCATTGACGACATAAAGTCACCTCCGCAGACAACGATTCTCTTGACTCTTCCTGTAGCGATCAATCCAGCTCCAACCTCCATGGCATAGAGGAATCCTGCGCAAGCGGCTTCCATATCGAATCCGTAGCAGTTCTGGAGCCCAAGGTTACCGATGACAAGAGAAGCCGTTGAGGGGAAATGATAGTCGGGTGTTGTGGTAGCGCACACCATAGCCTCGATGGTCTGAGGGTCGATTTGAGTCTTCTGCAACAATTCCTCGACTGCCTTAGTCATCATGAAAGAGGTGCCATTTCCTTCTTCTGGTTTGAGTATATGACGTGTTTTCACTCCGATACGCTTCATAATCCACTCATCGGTGGTGTCAACGATGCGCGACATTTCCTCATTGTCAAGGATATAGCTTGGAACGAATCCGCCTATGCCAGTAATGACAGCATTAATCTTTCCCATAGTTTCTCATAATATGATGTTAAAAAATATGTCCAAAGAGTTTGCTATATCCACAACAACCCCTTTGGGCACATTTTCTCAGTCATTAGATAGCTTCTTCCTGTTTTTCGATAGCGACCTTACCTCTGTAGTATCCGCAAGAGGGGCATACAGTGTGGTAAACGTAGTACTCTCCGCAGTTTGGGCATTTAGCGAGTGTAGGTGCCACTGCCACGTCGTGCGTTCTTCTCTTTCGTGTGCTTGTCTTTGACTGTCTTCTTTTAGGATGTGCCATTTTTCTGTTATTTTTTTATTGTTCGTTTTTTGTTCTCTTAGCTGTTGGGCGACGTGAATGATTGTACAACTCTTTATTCCGTCTCTTGTTCCTCCACGTCTTCTTCGTCTGTGGTCTCGAAATCATCCTCAAGGTTGCTTCGGTCAGCCAGATGTTGATTCAGGATCTCCATCATTGCGGGGTCGCACTCTCCAGGTTGGTGTACCCGCTTTATCGGCATGCTCAAGGCCACAAACTCATAGATTAATGGTGCGATGTCGATGGTCCCCTCTTCTTCAGGCACCACCACGTAGTCACCCTCATCCATGTATTCGGTTCCGAATTTCACGACAAGGTCGTCGGTCGTATCGATCCGCAATTCCATATCGGCCAGACATCTGTCGCATGGGACATGAACCGTTCCCTCTGTGTGAATGTTGAGGTTGAAGAGCCTTCCTGTTCCCTCCACTGTTATGGTGGTGTCGAGCTCTCCGTGCTCAATGTCAGTTTGCAGGTATTCAAAGAAAGAATCGTTCTCATGTAAATGGAAAACCTTTCCGTTGACATCAGAACTCTTCAAGTCAATGATATATGCATTCTTCCAGTCCATTCAAAATGCAAAGTTACGAAAAAAAACTTCATATCGTGCACAAGTGTCTTGTTTTGTGCGTTTTTCCCATACTTATGGTGTATTTTAAAGCACATTGAGCGCACGGCACGCACTTTGCGACTGCAAAATTACCACGTTTTTGCGAAATAAGCAAATATTACAGGTAAAAATTGCTTTATAATCAAGTTTAAGGCCTACTGGTTGTCTGTATTGGAAATGTCGGTCAGCCGGTCATCACTTTTTCAGTTCGATTCTGAATGTGGTTCCCTTTCCGATTTCCGAGTTCTTGACATATATTTTTCCCTTGTGGTATTGCTCGACAATACGTTTAGCGAGCGACAGACCGAGTCCCCATCCACGTTTCTTGGTGGTGAATCCAGGAGTGAAGACCGAGCTGAAATGGGACTTGGAAATGCCTTTACCGTTATCCTTGACATCAATAGTGACCAATTTATCATTCTCCTCGAGGTAGATGTCGATTTGTCCGTGTCCGTCCATAGCATCCACAGCGTTCTTGCACAGGTTCTCCATGACCCATTCGAAGAGTGACGCCATGATATTGACGACGACCTCCTTTTGCGGAAAATGCGTGATGATTTTGACCTTGTTTGATGTCCTTTTGTCCATATACTCGACGACTCTGTTCATGATTTGACAGATGTCCTCGGGTTTCGGTTCGGGCAGGGAACCTATTTTAGAGAATCTTTCCGCTATTCTTTCGAGACGTTTGACATCCTTCTCCATTTCGGGCAGTAACACATCGTCGGGATAGGTTTCCTTGAGTACTTCTGTCCATGCCATGAGTGAGGAGATGGGGGTTCCGAGCTGGTGTGCAGTTTCTTTCGAAAGTCCTACCCAAACCTTGTTCTGCTCTGCTTTCATGGAAGTGAAGAGAGAGAAGATGGCAATGATGACGAAAATGACGACAACGCTGAGTTGGATATAGGGATAGTAAGCCAGTCGAGTGAGAATCAGAGAGTTGTCGTAACAAATCTCAATGAAATCGCCATTAGGGTCGAATTGATCGGGTGTCATGATGAAGCGATTGGTATCACCTCCAGCCACGACGTTGTTACCATAATCCGAGATGCTGATGGTTTCGGTTTTATTGTCTTCAGTCTCAACTTGATTGATAGAGAGCGAATCTGTGGTCATGATGCCGAAATCCTCGTTTTGACTGGGCATTTCAAGGAAGATATTAATGACATGTCCGTCCATCTTCATCCTCTCACCCATTTTACGAATCACCTCCATGGAATCGGGAGTGGTGAAGTTGGCATTGAGATTGCGGTAAGCAACAACGTTTCCATGGTTGTCAAGGACAACAACGGGTATAGTGTTGTTGCCGTTAATCACTTTCAGCACGAGATTCAGGTCAGTGGTCTCATCTGAGATATTCAGAGAACGCATGGCTTCAGCCCACAC
>JAFXVU010000273.1 GCA_017534705.1 Bacteroidaceae bacterium | reverse complement strand
AGACCAGGTGCTGAAATACTTCCTCTGTAAATCATATCTGAATATTTTGATAATTTGGTTTCTATGTTTTTTATGGCGCCCCATATCTATTACTGAAGTTTCGGAGTTATAAAATGAAGTTAAATAGGGAGTTAAGCACTTTCGTGCTGGACGATACTAAATAATTAAGAGGTTAAGAGTTAAGAAACATTTTAAGTTCTATTGTCTTGTGCAAAGCACATAACTCCCAAGAGGTAGTGAGTTTACTACCATTTTTACTTCCGAAAGATGTGTATATTATTATACGATGAGTTCAGGAGTTTTTAGGCAAAATGACGAATCAGATATGCAAAAACACTGCACACCTATGCTTTTTTTCTGAGGTGTGCATGATTTTGGCACAAGTATATTGTATATTTGTAATCTAAAAGAATCATGATATGGTCAGTAAAACTTTTAACCGCTACATCTGGCTGATGAATACCTTCCTTCGGAAGAAGAGACTGACTTTCGAGGAAATCAGCAATCTATGGAAAGATAGTTACATGGGAGACGGAGTTCCGATGCCTCTACGTACATTCCATCAACACCGAAGGGCAATCGAGGAATTATTCGGTGTGACAATCAAATGCGATACATCCGACGGTTATCATTATTATATTGATAAATCCCAGAAGTTGCGGGAGGACAAGACTCGGCAATGGTTGCTCAACTCTTTCTCGCTATCCAACATGATTATTGCAGGACACAACATGAAAGGAAGAATACTCTTCGAGAACATTCCGCATGGGGTTGAATATCTGCAGCCAGTCATTGAGGCCATGCAGCAAAACAAAGTGCTGGAGATTGATTACCAGCCATTTGGAAAGCATCTCGACACCTATCATATAGAACCATACGCCCTGAAAGTCTTTCATCAGCGGTGGTATATTCTTGGAAATCTGAAGGAACAGGATTCCCTTCGTCATCTGGCGCTCGATAGAGTCCTTGATTTGCAGACGACAGACTCAGAGTTTACAATGCCTGAGGATTTCGATGCAGAGAAGTATTATGCCTATAGTGTGGGCATCTTTGTGAATGACGAACTGAAGCCACAGAAAGTGCGCATCCGTGTGTATGGCAAGCAGGTGGAGTATCTGCGGACCTTACCTTTGCATCGCACTCAGGAGGAAGTGCTCACCAAGCATGAGCAGTTCAGTGATTTTCAGTATCGCGTCTGTCTTACTCCCGAACTCTCTAGCCAACTTCTGGCTATGGGTGAAAAGGTCGAGGTGTTGGAACCCATGGAACTGCGGGAAGAAATCAAGAGAAGATTAGAAGAGAGTTTAATGAAATATAGATAAAAGATGAGGTGTTTCTCTTTTAGAGGAGCGTAGTAGTCACTAATCCTAAAATACAATGAACATTAAAGTACATCGAGGACTTGAACAAGTCGGTGGTTGCATCACAGAGATAAGCACAGCCACCACACGTGTTTTCATCGACATGGGGCAGAACCTTCCCGGGGTCGGTGAGCCAACGACCGAAGAGCAAGACGCAAAGATGGTCAACGACATTTTTGCTATGGATGCCCATAAACAGACAGCGGTCTTCTACACCCACGCCCATGGAGACCATGTGGGGTTGTTTTATCATGTTCCTGCTGATATTCCCCAGTATATCTCAGTAGGTGGCAAGGAGATTCTTCTTGCCAAATACGAAATGCTGAAAAAAGGGCATGAAATCCGGAAGGACTATGAATGTAGTATTGGCCAGATGCTGAAAGGGAGGTTGGAGACACGTCAAGCCATCATAAGAAAAGATGAAGACCTCATTTCACGCATCAAATTGTTCAGGACTTGGGAACGCCCCAAACCACACGCCATGCCAACGGCCTTAACTGTCGGTGACATACGCATTACGCCTTTCTACAACTGTCATAGCATGTACGATTCGTATATGTTTCTCATTGAGGCGGACGGAAAGCGAATCTGGCATACGGGCGATTACCGTGAGCATGGCTATCTGGGAAAAGGACTTTTTCCCACATTAAGAAGATATGCTACCGACATAGATGTGCTTATCACGGAAGGTACAATGCTCAATCGTAAAGACGAGTGTATTCACGAATGTGAGGTCAGTCGTAAGATGGCGAATGTGATGAACGCTTTCAAGTATGTCGTTGTATTAGCGTCCTCCACAGATATAGAACGTCTTGCGGCTATCAAGGAGGCTGCAAAGACGAGTCATAAACCCTTGTATATTTGCAATGGTTTGATGAGGCGTACCATGTCGATTTTCACACGTAGGGAAGGAAAAGTGTCAAAAGGACTATTTGAATTCCATCCTCATTATATCTCTAATAATGATGTCAAGAAGGATTCCATGCGTAAGAAGGGTTTTGTGTTGATTTCGGGTGTGAGCAATCTGGCCTTCACTCAGGAACTTTGTAAGGATTTAGATTCATCGGAAGTGCTGCTTGTTTACTCCTCGTGGGACGGGTATTATAAGGATCCAGCCCAGGTTGCGGTCAATCCTCGATACAAGTCTTTCCGTGAGGCCTTCAATAATGTGATTGACATCCATACACCAGGACATGCTGACCGAAAAACCATAGAGAAAGTGATAGAAGAGGTGAAACCCAAAGAAGTCGTCTGCATTCATAAAGAACCCGGGGCTGAATTGTAATGTCCAAGTGGTCGGCGTCACAGATAGTATCCTCGCTCAACGGGAGATGAAAACTCATAATATTTTGGTCGTTGATGTTATTTTTCATATTTTTGCATTTGGGAATCGCAAGAAAGGATGAGACGAGTGTCTTCATCATGAAAGCGCAGAATTGTAATTCGTGTAAGAAAAACGTGTGCAATTAATGACAAATCTTGAAAATATATTGTTCATCTATCTTATTGCTGTCAATGTGGTCACATTTATCACCTACGGCATTGACAAGTGGAAAGCAACGAGGAAGAAATGGCGTATCCCAGAGGCTACGCTGTTGGGGCTTGCTGCCATCGGTGGTGGATTAGGGGCTTGGTTGGGCATGAAAGTGTGGCATCACAAGACCTTGCACAAGAAATTCAGGTTTGGTGTTCCGATATTACTCATTGTCCAAATCGCATTGATCGTTTGGATTACAACAATTTGAGAACGATGAAGAAGATAATCAATCCTTGGCGGCATCATCCGGGATACAATTGTTTTGGCTGTTGTCCAGAGAATCCCATTGGGCTTCATTTGAGTTTTTATGAAGATGGCGATGATATTGTCAGCACATGGCATCCAGGTACGAACTATCAGGGATGGGTGGACACGATGCATGGCGGCATTTTGAGCACACTGATAGACGAGGTCTGCGGATGGGTGGTTACTCGCAAGATGCAGACCAGTGGATATACGGTGCAGTTGAATGTGAAGTTCCGCAAGGCAGTACCGACCACAGAACCTGAACTGACCATACGGGCAAGAGTCGTGAAACAAGTACGTAACCTATTGTATATCAGTGCTGAGATTACCAACTCCAAAGGTGAAGTCTGTAATGAAGGCGAAGCGGTTTACTACTTGATGAATCAGGAGAAGGCGCAGGAGATGGGTTTCAGGTATTGTGAGGTAGAAGAAGAATAAAAGGTAAGTTATCGTCATTTATTACCTGCCCAAACAGTTCAAGCAAGATATGAGATATGGAGATAATCAGAGCAACAAAGACCGCTGAACAGGCCGGTGCCTACTATGTGCGAATACAGGCGATGGCGCGGAAGCACCACATCACTTTGTATGCAGAATTTGATGAGCACGACACGCCTGAAACCAAATACATTGTGGTGGTAGATGACTACCTGCCTGTGGCTACCTGCAGGTTGTATGCCATTGACAATCAGCGTGTGATGCTCGGCAGGATAGTGGTGTTGCCTGATTATCGTCGACAAGGACTTGGGACACTCGTGGTTCGAGAAGCGGAAAAGTGGGCTAAAGAATTGGGCTATTGTACGGCGGTTGTAGAGAGCCGTGACAACAAAACAATCTTCTACGAGAAGATGGGCTACGTGCCTGACTACTCGCAGAAGATTGTCGGTGAGACATTCACTTGCTATAGGATGGAGAAAGAAATCTGAAGAATCAGATGACTGTTTTTATGAAACTGTTGTGAAGCAAATGAATTAGAAATTGTCAACATGAACCTCGAAGTAGGACTTGGGATGAGCGCAAGTAGGGCAAATTTCCGGTGCCTTGGTTCCTACCACGATGTGGCCGCAGTTGCGGCATTCCCAAACCTTCACCTCGCTTTTCTCGAAAACGGTGGCATTCTCTACGTTCTTCAGTAGTGCACGATAGCGCTCCTCATGTCGTTTTTCGATGGCTGCCACGAGACGGAATTTGATGGCCAGTTCCTTGAATCCCTCTTCCTCGGCAGTCTTGGCGAATCCTTCGTACATGTCAGTCCATTCGTAGTTCTCTCCTTCGGCTGCGTCCAGAAGGTTCTCGGCTGTTGTGCCAATACCATTGTGGAGTTCTTTGTACCACATCTTCGCGTGTTCCTTCTCGTTGTCAGCGGTCTTCAGGAACAATTCAGCGATTTGTTCGAAACCATCCTTCTTCGCTTTCGAAGCAAAGTAGGTGTACTTGTTGCGTGCCATTGATTCACCAGCGAAAGCTGCTTCCAGATTCTTTTCGGTCTGGGTTCCTGCATATTTGTTTGCCATAGTTGTTTTGGTGTTTGTTGATTGTATAATTGTTGTTGAAAAAAGTGTCTTGTCTTTTGTCGGAATAAACCATATGCAAATGTATATAAAAATACACGAAACAATCAAATTTTCATGATTGTTTTTGATGTGATTATCCTTTTAGTCATGAGCGAATAGACCATTTCTGGTTCGATAAGAGGAAAAGTTTTCTCATCTGCGCAAAAAAAGCTAAATTTGCAGCATAAATTACGCAAATGAATAACTTGAGAAGAAACGCTGCGTTGTCCATCCTCCTGATGGTCAGTTTGGGACATTTGCTGAATGACATGTTCCAGGCAGTTATACCTGCCATTTATCCGATGATAAAGGAGTCGTTGGGACTGAGCTTCATGCAGATAGGTGCCATCACACTGACCAATCAAATCACCTCATCGCTTCTGCAGCCGATGGTGGGTTATTTCTCCGACAAGCATCCCCGTCCATACGGATTGGTTATCGGTATGTGCTTCACGTTGACTGGATTGCTGTTGCTTTCCATTGCTGAGAGTTTTCCTTTGGTATTGTTCTCGGTGGCTTTTGTCGGTGTGGGTTCATCCGTGCTTCACCCGGAGTCCTCGAAGGTGGCAAGGATGGCATCTGGGGGCGCTAAAGGCATGGCGCAGTCAATATTCCAGATAGGAGGCAATGTGGGCCGTGCGTTCGGTCCTGTAGCTGTGGCATTGCTTGTAGTTCCTCATGGTCAGGGCAGCATCCGTTGGTTTGCCTTGCTGGCCATTGTGGCCATTTGGGTTTTGGCAAGGATAGGCCGTTGGTACAAACGTCAGATTGAATTATACGGACGTGGTAAGTCGAAGTACGACATAGAGAATCATAGCCATCTGTCAAAACGCCAGATTGTTGTCGCTCTGTTGGTGTTGTTGGTGCTGATGTTCTCCAAGGATTTCTATACCGCCAATATCCAAAGTTATCTGACGTTCTACATGATGGACAAGTTCGGACTGTCGGTCACTGCATCGCAGTATGTGCTGTTCGCTTTCCTCGTGTCCACTGCCGTCGGTCTGCTCATCGGTGGTGAGGTGGGTGACAGATACGGTCGTAAGTATGTGATTTGGGTGAGTATCTTAGGTTCCTCTCCCTTCGCCTTGCTGTTGCCATATTGTAATCTGACTTGGACCATCATCCTCGTCATTCTTGTGGGGATGGTGATGTCGTCGGCCATGTCTGCTATCCTGGTTTACGGTACAGAGTTGCTCCCTGGCAATGTGGGTATGATATCCGGTGCTTTCTTTGGCTTGTCGTTCGGATTGGGAGGCATAGGTTCGGCTATCTTCGGCTGGTTGGCTGATTTGACCAGTATTCAGCACGTGTTTCAACTCACGGCATTCCTGCCTTTGCTGGGTATTGTCACCTATTTCCTTCCAAACATCAAGGAAAAGTAATTCACGTGAATTCGACGAAAATCTTGTGATGTTGATATTACACATGAATGCCTACCAATTGAATATAAATTTCGGCAATTATAGACGAGTTGACACGAAATAGTTGAAATAAAATGAGCGGTCAAGATTATGACTGCTCATTTTTATAATATTATGTTTCATTGCCTAAATTTCTCATGTAGGGCAAAGCCTTTTAGTAATTCTCATGAATTAATCGAACTGACGAATTTTACTTTGATTTGATGTATATCTTCTTACCGTCCACGATGTAGATTCCAGGAGTGGTGATGTGTTCCACCTTGCCTCCTGCCAGATTGTAAATGATATGGTCGCCAAGTTCTGAATAGACATTCTGAATGGCGTTTGCCGGCACATAGTTGAGCAACAACGGCTGGTCGGGACTTCCCACACATCCATTACCGGCAAAAGTCACGTCTTGTGCGGGCACGAGCTGATACTCAAGGTCGGAATTGTAGTCGTAGAGTCTGAAAGTGATGGCGTCACCATCTGTGGACGCGTTGCTGCGGATTCGCATGATGCCATAGCCTTTGGCGTCTTTTGAGAATGTGGCGTACCCCACACATTCACTGCCGATAAAAGCGCCGATAGCAAGTGAAGAATAATCCTCAATCACTACATTGTCGCTTGTCACGGCGATGAATGCTGTCATGTCTTTCTCGTAGCGTCTCTCGTTCGTGGTCCAAGGCGCTCTTGTGAGTTCAAATGTTCCCCCCGAGATGGTTTCAGTGCCTTTCACATTATATGTATATGCGTCTAAACCCAGAGCCGTGATACGGAGTGCGCCGCCAGTCTGTGTGAAGTCGGCATCCACACTCACACCCATGCATTTGCTTACATCGGCCTCGCCGTCAGCCTCAGTGGTGTAGTTGCCACCAGTCACGTCGATGTTGATTTCACCACCACTGACAACAACATGACCTCCATCGCGGACGGTCTCGGATGAGGCTGTCAGTTGTTTGCCCTTGATGCCCTTAGAGCCATTCCCCGGTACCGAGATGTTGAGTTTGCCTCCTTCTATTTGTGTGGCATAGTGTGCACGTAGTCCTTCGCTGTCGTTTCCGGTCACAGATACGGTCACCACACCATCCGTGATGGTGATTGAGCTGTCGGCTTTCAGGCCAGTGGCGTCGTCATTCACGTTGATACTTATCGCACCACCTTCAATCCGAATGTTGCCGAAGTCGTCGCTGTCGACACCGTCGCTCCCCACATGAGTGATGTTCACGACACCTCCTTTCATCAAGAAGTAGTTGTGTTCACTGTTCTCTTGTCCCTTACCGCAATGAATGCCGTCGCTCACCGCTCCAAGAATGTTGATGATGCCAGTGGATTTCTTCAGTTCTATATACTCCTTTGCAGAGATGGCATGTTTGGCGTTACCCGTCACGTAGAGGGTGCCTTTCCCATCAAATTCGGGATGCCCCTTGAAGTATAGCGCAGCCTTCTGACTGCCAGTCTCAGCATCAGCAAGTCGGTTGACCGTACCATCCACAAGTTCCACGGCAATGCGTTTGCCACATTCTATGTCGATGGCGGCACCACCATGGTTGTTGGTCAGGTCGATGCCCGCCAATTGGAGGGTTAGTTTGTAGGAGCCGTTGAGAATGAGAGAACCGTCACTGGCTTTTCCGCTCACTTGATATGTGTACTCGGTAGATGTGGTTTCGGAATTGATGGTCACATTCGCACCTTTGGCTGTGTATGTCACATCGTTGATGTCGGCAGGGACGGTGACCTTTGCGGAATTGCCGTTGTATTGAATTCGGATAGGTTCTGTATTCTGAGCCTGTGCCGCCATCATGGCGAATGCGGCGACGAGGAAAAATGCATGTCTTTTCATATCTTCATCGGTGGTTTAATGAATGTAAATCTTACGGAACGAGCCATCTTTATACTTCACGATATAAATACTTGGAGCGAGTGAAGCACTGTGGCGGCCCACAAGCAATCCATTGAGGCTGTAATAACCATCAACGGTGATGTGGGGTGCGTTGTTCGAAATGACGTTGGCGATTTCAGTGGTTTCGCCCGCGCCGATATGGAAGATGACAGGATGGAGTGATGAGCCTTTCACGTCGGTCTCGAAGGTTTGGACTTCAGTGACGGGATATGCCATACCATCGAGTTCGTCGTAGGCGATGAACTGCAAGGTCTCTCCACCTTGCCCGTAGGTAGTCATGTAAACCAGGCTGTCCATCCATGTACCTACACCTCTACACTCACCGTCAGCGTATGCAAGGAGTGTAAAGCGGTCGGGATCGGCAGGTGTTTCATCGTCCTGCAAGAGAGCGCCGACAACACCCATCACATTGGGGTAGGCGTATTTGTTCACGCCGTACTTGTTGCCTGCAAGCATCTTGGGTGCCGGTGCTTTGCTGGTGTTGATGACCACATGAGGGCTGTTGAAACTCAGTATCTTGGCTTGTTGCGTGTAAAGCATGTATCCTCTACCAGTTTCGAGTGTGGAGAGGTTGCCTTTCCATGTTCCATCTGTGAAGGTAGCGAAACCACTTTGTCCCAACAGTTTGTCACCTTCGTCAGCCATGTAGTTGCCCAGTGCAGCCGTGAGGGTCTGGGCTCCTTCAGGAGTGTAGCCAATCCAGTTCCAACCAGGCAGGAGTCCGATAGGCATGTTGCTGTCGCAGAACAGTTTGTCGCTGGTGAATGTGGCGGATTCTTTCATTTCCACCTTGTAGAGGCTACCAGCTTCCATCATGGTGAGGTTGCCTGTCATCTTGCCGTTCTGTCTGTATGCCTCCCTTGTCTGTGCCACCACTCGTTGCGTCATTTGTGGCAGTTCGTTAGGCGAGAAAGGTGTGTAGAGGCAGTGGGAAGTCCAGTTCCATCCCTTGGCTAGTTGCAGGGTGAACCTGTCGGGCAGAACAGAGTTGAGGTTTTCGTCGTAACCAATCATTTCATCTCCGTTCATCACTATATTGGTGCGCTCGATGGTTGGGCGTGTCATCTTGTAGAAAGTTTTTCCACCGTCAGGATAACGGCCGACGGACTCGTCGCCACGATGTGCCGTGTAAGTGATGCCATCGATAAAGGACTTCATGTCGGGATGTGCGTTGAAGTAGTTTGGATTGTTGGCCACGAAATCATCGCCGCTGACTACAATGACTTGCTGTCCATCGGTGTTGGCCAGTTTGAAGTTGGCATGCAATTGTTTGTTCGCGCCGCTAGTCAATGCATCGGCCCACACGATGAGGTGTCCGCCAGCAGGGATGATGGTGTTGCAGAGGTCGGAAGTTTTGCTGACCTGGTATTTCAGCGGCTGGTCGATATCGTCGCTCACGAAGAGTCCTGCCGCATCAATAGGAGTGTCGGTCATGTTGTAGAGCTCTATCCAGTCGCTTCGCTTCCATGTCTCGGAAGCGAAGACGGTGTTGCCCGCACAGACCTCATTGACCTTGATGGGGAGGGCGATGTCGTTGATGCGTTTGGCGTCGTTGTCCATTGCCTCGTAAACGGCTGTGAACTCCAAGACACTGGACTGCGCCTCGTTGTTACTGAGCGCGGCAAGGTCGAAGGTCTCGTTCTTTCCCATCCATTCTCCTGCTTTGGTTTGCCATCCCTTGAAGATGTATCCTTCGGGTGCAGAAGCTTTCAGCACGGCAGGTGCGAAGAGTGTGCCGTTGAACTTTTGCGTTGGCACATTGATGCCGTTGACCTGCAGTTGCGCGGATTCAATATTGGCTGAGAACTTCACCTTATAAGCGCGAGTGCCACTGAGCTGTACGTTTCTCCAATTGGTCAGCGCCGTAATCATGGTTTCTTGCCTTGTGGCGCTGAGCACTTGTTTCATATAGTCGGCAGTAGGCGATGTGGATAGTCCTTCGAGGGCGAGGGCAGGGTTCATCTCGTCTGAAATGCGGTCGATGATGGCATGACATCTTTCTGGTGTCATCACGCTGCCACCGAAAAGGCAGTAACTGTCGATGAAGAGTTTTCGGAAAGAGTCGTTGTTGAGCATGTTGCGGAAGAGGACAGTGATGGCAGCTCCGCTGTTGGTGATGCGATTGAATGAGCCAATGTCGAAACGCAGTGCCTGGTCGACATCGAAGAAGACGATATGGAATTTTCCGTCTTTTCCCTTGAATCCCTTGCAGTTGTTGCCGGGCCAGTCGTCACCGCCAAGGTACAGTTCTGCTGCCATGTAATTGGCGAATTCGTTCACATCGACGAGGTCGCAGATTTGCTGGTAGGTGTCGTCATCGTATGCGTAGGAGGATAGGTTGTACCACTCCCAGTAAGCGTCGCTGTTGCCAGCCTTGACTGATGGCGAGGAACCACCTCCGAATTCCATGGCGTCTATCTCGTCGTTGTCGATGCCGTAATCAGCCACTCCATAGTGCTTGTTGCTGGGCTCACGGAAATTCTGCATACCGTAGTAGTGTCCGTTGATATAGCAATGGACGGGTTGGTAGTCGAGGCAGTCGAGATGGAAACCGCTGGATATGATGATGCTGTGTAGGGCTGCATCCTTGATGCGGCAACTCACGTCGTTGCCACCATTGCGTACTTGCAGGGCCTTGTGCTTCAGGTAGGGTTTGTTGTCGGTGAAGAAAGGATACTCGATGTAGTTGTTGCCCTCATACTGCTTCTGTGCCTTGAGCTTGAAGTTGTATGGTATCCACGAACGGCTCCACCCACCGAATCGCGCGATGTTCACATCCTGTTGGAACAGTGGTTTGCCGTCCTTGTCAAGCAGTTGCATGTTTGCTGATCTGTCCCAGTCTCTGTTCCAGTTGCAGGGGTATTCGATGCCCGCTCCGCTTTTGCCGTTGGTGCCGGTGACAAAAATGCCCAACTCATCGGAATAGAGGTCTGTGGGATCAGCAGTTACCATCAACACGGGGAGTGAGTGGGTGTACTGATTCTGTGTGTATGTGCATGTCGTGACCTCACTGGGCAGCTTGCCCTTCTCGTAAGCTCGCATTCGCAGTACGGTGGTGCCGTTGAAGGCGGTGAGTTGGTCAGGTGTCATACCGTTGGTTTCAGTAGGCACAGAACCGTCAATGGTGCAATAGATGGTTCCTTCGCCGGTGATGGTCGGGAGGAAGTTGCTCATGCTGTAGAATCCGGTACCAGGCGAAGCTTGTGGTGCCTTCACGCGCTGAGGTGTTCCTGTGATGATTTCAAGACTGTTCGAGTTGGAAGCGCCAGGAGTGGGATAGGCCGTCACACCCCATTGACTGCCGCCATCGGTAGTTCGGGCATAGGATGTGCGCGCTGTGGCAGCAGGATAGGTCTGGCTAGTCAGGAAATTACCATACCTGTCGTAGAGGTAAATGGTGCCCCCATCCATGTTGAGTTTGAAGTTGGCATTGCCCACATAGTTGCCGCTCTCACCATTGTTATGGTCGAACCAGATGGTGGTGAAGCCTTTTGCTGGAGCATAGAAATAAACATCCAGGTAGCTCTTTTGAGGATTGTCGGGGTCGTCGCTGACATGGGGACGTTTGAGCAAAATCGCCTTAGAGGTGGGATTGTAGAGCTCAATGAATCCGCCGTAGTTGTTGGATGGGTCGAGGAACATGTCGAGGTTAGACACCTGGATTTCGTTGATGACCAAATCCGAGATGTCTCCATCAGCACTACCCGTGACAGTTACAGGGATGGACTTCACGAATCCGCCAACGGCTCCTGTGGCGGAGATGCGGATTTCAGCGTTGCCGGTACCAGCTGCTGTTACCTTTCCAGATTTCGGGTCGTAAGTGACTACATTCTCATTAGTCGAATAGATGTCGATATGTCCATTCGAGGCATTGGCAGGCAGGACGGAGGCATTGATTTTCTTCTGCTCATAGAGGGTGAGATTCAGTTTTTCGTCATCGACCTTGATGTCTGTAACGGGAATCAGGTTCAGATTGCCAAGGTATTCGAGTTTGAAGTTGTCGAAACAGGTCCAGTCGTATTTGTAACCGAGGCTTTTGCGAACACCAATCGTCATCGACCGCTCGAAAACGGGTACAATCAGTTCTGTCCAGTACTCGTCGGCATCGAAAGCCTCTGCAACTCCTATGGAGGAGTTAGGCACCCATCCGAACGGGGTTTGGTAGTCGCCGTTGTGGGTCTCGGCATCGTGGGCTCCTTCAAATATGGAAGGCAGTCCTACGGACATATCATTGGCGTAAAGGGTGGCCAGTTGCCGTTCTGTACCGTGCTGACGGGTAATGGTGGCGTAGGGTATGGTATAGGTGGCCCAAACGTCGTTGTACTGGTTCTCGTTGTTTCCACCATAGCTGTTGTGCTCCTCTGTCTTCACGTCGCCATAGCGGTAGAAGCCCTGGACTTTCAACCGGTACCAGCCTATGGGCAGGTTGTCGATGGTTTGAGAGACATTGAAGGTAACATTGGCCACTCCAGTTCCGCCATAAGTGGCGAATCTGTTGGAAGTGCTGCTTCGCGAGAGGTTGCCCGACCATCCTGTGGTGTTGCTGAAGTCAGCGCTCTTGATGAGACTGGTGCAATCTACAGGGTTGTCGGGTGTGGCTTTGCTGAAATCGATGTCTCCTTGTGTCTCCTCCTCTTCATATTTGTAGTCGGAGTTGTTGCCTGTGGATAACAATGTGAGTTCGAAATTGTCCCAGATGGTCCAGTCGGTTCCGTCTTGTTGTTCCTTTCGGATGCCGATAGTGAGCGTATGGTTGGCCACGTCGATGGTGAACGTGTTGTTGTTGTAAAGTCCTGCAGCAAAGGCGTTTCCCGCCTCTGTCATGGAGTAGGGCATACCGCTGTTGCTGGCGCGGATATTGAGCAAAGCAAGGTTGTCGATTTCGTCGGTGATGCTTTGAATAGCGACTTTCGCATTGTTGTTCCCCGACTGGGCATAAAACTCGGCATAGAGTTGCTCTGTGCCATCTTCATGGGTGGCAAGTGCGCGAGCGTTGGTGTTGTCCCATGTGTCGTTATATCTGAAGTAGCCTTGTGCCTTGAACTGGTATCGGCCATTGGGGATGTTAGTCAGAACCTGTGAGACGTCGAAGTTGCTGTTCCACACCTCAGCGCATTGTGAAGCACCGTTGTCGTTGGCACCGCCAAGGCTGAATCCGCTTCCTACCCATTCAGACACTTCTGCGTGGTGACGGTCGAAACGCGGGTCAGCCATCAAGAAAGTGGCATCGTTGTCAGTTCCGTCTAAAAGGTGCTTGACGCGGGTTGCGCGAGGTATGAATTCCCATTGTACATCATCGCTCTTGGGATTACTCATATCTGTAGCTAGAGCTTTGCCTCCATTGTTACCGAAGTAGCCGCGTTCAGAACGGATGGTGAAATAACCATCCTGGCCAGACTCGATGGTCCATTTCTGTTGGGTTGCATCCAAATAGACGTAGTTGTTGTAACCATCCACGCTCATGTAATGGCCGCCGTTGTCATTGTTAGTGAAACTGGTGCCGATGTAAAAGTCATTGCCATCCACCCATTGCACTCTGACTCGTTCTCCATGCAGACCTAACACACCCTGAACTCCATTTTTACCACCGGCTTCCAAGTACTTGCCAGTGGCCTTGTTGCGCAGATAGTACTCGCCATTTGTCATGGTCTTGCTGTTCAGGCAAGTGAGTTTCACGTCTTTCCACGACACCCAACTCAGTTCTGTATGGTAGGCACCGGAAACATTGATACCGAAGTCGAGTTTTCCGTCTTCGCCAACCTCGAATGTAAGTTCAGGTGTGGCTGTGATGTGGGCGCCACCACTATAGGTTGTCACATTCTTGCCGGCGCAAAAGTCTTCAGATTCGACGCCATTGGCAAAGAGTTTCACACCTGCTGGATTTGCATAGCCGCTGTAGGTCTCGGCATAGCAACGCACTAACATGCTCAGCCTGTACTTTCCTTTTGGAAGTCCTTCGACTGTTTGATGCCGTATCTGTGCATCAGGAAGATGGCTGCCATCGTCCAAAGTGTGATTCTCCCTGTTCTCCCAGTATTCCATGAATGGGGCAGTGAGGTTGCTCCCGTCTTTGTCGCCACGGGAGGACCATGTGTCGCACTGAAGCAAGGCTGGTGATATATCAGTGTTTCCTGCGATATACCAGTATTGTCCGTCATCGCATGCAGCGCCTGAGACATACTGTGTATAGTCTTTCTCTATTTGTGCCTTAAGGACTGAACATATCATTAAAAGCAGTCCTGTGACAAAGAATAGCCTTCTCATTGTTATCTATTTACGTTAAGTTAGTAAGTTGATTATAAGATGGATGTGAACCTTAGTGGTGCGTTTCCTTTCTATAGTTATTCAAAATATAGAATATTCTGCAAATATAATAAAAACTTATTAAATAATGAAGTTTTTTCTTTTTTCTATTAAGAATCTCTGTTGTTTTAATCTCAGTCCTTCTTTCTTTTCATCAATTCAGGTCTGAATGCAAGAAGATCAATAATTTTATGTCTTCTTATTAAATAATTTGAACTACGCAGAAAGGTTGCGAAGACTGTTTCTACCTTTGCACTGTGGATTGATGGAGTGGGTTGTTTTTTTAGTCTGGCGAGAACACTTTCGCTCCATATTCAAAAGTGAAGAATAAACAAGAAAAGGAAAAAATGGAAGTCAAGATGATTAACAACCGTCCTGTTAAGATATGGACGGACAATGTAGAAGAGTCGGCTATGTGTCAGATAGAGAATCTGACCACACTTCCCTTCCTCTTCCATCACCTTGCCATCATGCCCGATGTGCATGCTGGTATGGGAATGCCTATCGGTGGTGTGTTGGCATGTAAGAATGCTGTGATACCCAATGCCGTAGGTGTGGACATTGGCTGCGGAATGTGTGCCGTGAAGACCAATTGGAAGGTAAACGAGATTCCGACAACAGTGATTCGCAAGGAAATCATGGCGGGTATCCGTAAACGTATCCCTCTCGGAATGGACCACCACAAGGAGGCACAGGATGAGAGATACTTGCCTGAAGGACACGACATCGACAAGCTGGAGGTGGTGAAGCGCCGTCAAAATTCCATCCGCTATGAGGTGGGAACATTAGGTGGAGGAAATCACTTCATCGAATTGCAGAGAGACGATGAAGACACGCTATGGATTATGATTCACTCTGGTTCGCGCAACCTTGGCAAGCAGGTCGGAGATTTTTACAACCATATCGCGAAGACGCTTAACACTCGTTACTACTCTGTTGTTAGTCCAGACATACAGTTGCCTTTCCTCGCCGCTGAGACCAAGGAGTTCGGTATGTACTGGAATGAGATGAAGTATTGCATAGACTTTGCCTTTTGCAACAGGAAGTTGATGATGGAGCGCATCGAGGAGGTGCTTGCCGATTCGCTGAAGGGCATCGAGTTTGAGCCTATGATTAACATTGCCCACAACTATGCGGCATACGAGCACCATTTTGGAGAAAATGTCATCGTACACCGTAAGGGAGCGACCCTTGCCCGTGAGGGTGTGACTGGCATCATACCAGGTTCTCAGGGTACTGCCTCCTACATTGTGGAAGGTCTGGGCAATCCCGATTCATTCTGTTCGTGCTCGCATGGAGCAGGTCGTGTATTGTCGCGCAAGATGGCAATTAAGACACTTGACATGCAGCAGGAACTGGCACAATTGGAAGCAAAGGGCATCATCCATGCCATACGCAGTCAAAATGATATGCAGGAGGCCTCTGGTGCCTACAAGGACATTGAGGAAGTGATTGCGAACGAACTTGACCTCGTCAAGGTGAAGACAAGGCTACTTCCTGTGGCAGTCATCAAGGGATAAAAGATGTCAGGCGTTAGATTTCG
This sequence comes from Bacteroidaceae bacterium, assembly GCA_017534705.1. GTDB lineage: Bacteria > Bacteroidota > Bacteroidia > Bacteroidales > Bacteroidaceae > RUG11857. Next base: position 3,386 of record JAFXVU010000273.1, on the reverse strand, counting down.
TCCAACGCCTGATATCTATCGTCATTTACAAGCTACTTTTCACTTCACATTATCCAAGGCTTCCAATTCTTATTTTGAAAAAGTCTGTTTGATTTGAAAACTTGAGTTTTGTAGTGCTTATTTTGTTTCCTCCTGTTTTTTCAGATATTCCACGTATTGTTCCAAAATCTCAGAAGAGATGTCGTCGGGATGGAATGGCATACAACCATATTGACCTCCGGCATCATTCGAGAACAAACTCAAGAAGGCCTGTTTTTCTTCTTCGTTCAATGGATAAATCCTGTTGTTTCGTATCCACAGGTCTAAAGTGAAATGGAATTCGAACACATCATCTGATTCCACAAGTTTTTTCTTGTCTTCGTCCGTAAGCATCGCGTCAAGTATCGCGAAGAACTCGTCTTTTGTTTTTGGTATTTTGTTTATCATAGCAATCAAAAGATTTATTGTATTTTTCTCGTTTATTCCAGATTCGTGTCTAGTACTTCACCAAGTCCGAAGTAGTACAAGAGAGGTCGTTCCACAATGTCTTTGCCCTTGTCTCTCTCTTCGAACTGTTCCAGCAGATCATCTAATTCGTGAAAGTCGAAACGCTCTTGCAAGTTTGCAATGTTTCCTGCAGTCAAACCGATAAGGGCATTTTCCACGCATTCTACATCCAAATACCATGAGTTATTGTAGTTATGGAAGTGTATTTTGTATACAGGTCTTGTAGAGCAGAGGAATTCGTCGAAGGCGGGTAGATCTTCTTCTGCGATTTTGTCGTGGTTGTCTGTCATCCACTGGTCAAGCACCTTGTCGGTCAGGCGATTTGAGTAGTGGTCGTTGAATTGCCGTATCTCCACTCTCTTTTTGCCTTTGACAATCTCTTGGGCGTTCTCTTTCTTCATAATGAGATCCAAAACGGGTATGGGTTGTACCTGGGGAGGCATGTATTTGGCCTCGAATTCGTCGAAAGCAGCCTGCCACTGCTCGTCTGTCATGTTGTCGAAATCCATATAGATATTGTTTTTGGTTAAAGGAAGTTCTTTTTTCCCGAATTATCGATTTTAGTTTTGATTATCAGAATGATTAAGATTAGCGAATAAAAATCGCAGCGATTTTTAGAAGTTCCCTTAATAATCTTAATTATGCCGCAAAATAAAAGTCATCCTATCTCAGATCGTTATACAAGCGAGGAGAAAAATGAAATATATTTCAATTTTTCCGAGCGCACGACGATTCGCCGCAGGTAAATCGTGATACAAGTGAGAGAAATATGGAAGTATAACCTAAACCTATTTAAATCCGTATTTATCCTCAAATTGTTCTACAATATTCAGAAGACGGGTTGGAAGATAACTTTTGCCCTTTATTCTTATTTCTTCGGGAATGCCAAAAAGAACTTCTGCGATTGACCCTGTGATACATCCGATGGTGTCAGAATCTCCACCTATGCTAACAGCATTGCGGATGGCATCCTCGAAGTTTAAGGCTTCGAGAGCACATGTAATGGCTTGTGGAACGCTACCTTGGCATGTTGCTCCAGAAACAGCTTTATCCAATCCGCCCCAACTATAACGGGGACGTATTTCGTCAACACTTAAAGAAAGGTCATAGCCAAAATCGTCTGTTATGCGTTTCTTTATCTCTGATGGTGTGGCTCCATGACGTGCAAGAAAGATGCAGAGAGCTGTTGCCTGGGCTCCTTTAATTCCCTCAGTATGATTATGGGTACACTCTGCGGATTTCTTTGCTGCTTTAAGCGTCTCGTCCTCTGTTTCAAAGGCCCATCCTACTGGGGCTATACGCATAGCAGAGCCATTGCCGCAACTATTATAGGGTTGCATGATACCGCGTTGCGCTTTGTGTACCCATTGATAGAACCCATTGCCATAGCTACCCATGGGATTTGGGTATTCTGTGGCATACCGTAAATAGAAGTCACCGGAGTCTCCTCCATGAAGAAGCCAATCAGCCGTGGCTATTGTTAAAACACTATCGTCTGTGTATTCCATTCTGTCCTCGAAAAAAGGAAAGTCTTTTGTTTTTATATTGTCAAACTCGTAGATTGAGCCGACAATATCACCAATAATTGCTCCTAACATATCTTTATCATTTAATTAATTAAACAATTCGTCACTTTGAAAAAACATTTGAATCTAATAAGAACATCATCGAATGTCTGAACAGAAAAAGGGTAGCGATGCATCTATTCGTTTTCATTCTTCCTCTGGTTCGTATAAGAGAGCGGCATTGATGTGCATGTTGTAAATCTCGTCGGCGAGCCATTGGGGTGACAGCACCTTTATTTGATTGCTGCGACTCAACAGATGTCCGCTGAAATCCAAGGTCGGCCGCATGAATAGTTCGAAGTCCGTATAGTTATCTCCATGCCCTATTTCCCTCTGGCTTTTTTGCAGGGGTAAGTCCTTCAGATAATACCCCTCGTATCCGAAAGCCCTGATGACAATCCGTTCTGGTTCCGTCCCGTCGCCTGAAAGCACTCCGAAACAATCTTGGAAGTAGGATTGGGCGTCAAAGTCGGGGTCAATCTGGAACTTGACATCAGTGAGCTTCATCTCCTCGATGCGGTCGAAGGAGAACATGCCGAAATACTCTATGATTTCACCATTTTCCACTTTTTTCATGAAGTGTCCAAGCACATACCACCGCTGACGGTACATTTTCAGACAATAAGGTTCGAAGGTCAGTTCTCGTGGCGCCTCATCGCCGTATTTCCTGTATTTCACTGTGATGCGTACATTCCGTTTCATGGCTTCCATCACCATGGGCAGATAATCGCCCTCGTAGGAAACTGGTTCCAGCAAAATCCTTTTCTGTAGGGAAAGACTCTCGCTGATGATGTTGTTGACAGAAAGAGTGGATAACATCCAGTTCTGGACGGTATTCTCATGCAGCACATTTTCATTGCCTATATAATACTTATATCCGTTCTTGCGGTCGCATTCAATAAAGATGCCGAAGATGTCTTGAATGGCATCTTTATGGCGGTGGAATGTAGCGTTCGCCAACTCTACACCCCCACTCATATCCGTCTCCACCCACTTCTCGTTGATTTCATCGAACGTTATCCTACGTGCTCTACGGATGGTGTTTAATAACCATATATATTCCTTGAACTTGTCTGTCGTTTTCATGATGGTGTCAATTGGTTGTATTTGCAAAGATATCAACATCCTATCTCAAATCGTGATATAAGCGAGAGAAAAATGCAGAAAAACTTGTTTTTTCGTGCTTTTTCCGAGCGTCCAACGATTCACCGCAGGTAAATCGTGATATAAGCGAGAGAAAAATGCAGAAAAACTTGTTTTTTCGTGCCTTTTCCGAGCGTCCAACGATTCACCGCAGGTAAAAAACGGTGAACTTGATGATGAGGTTACAAAATT
>JAFXVU010000272.1 GCA_017534705.1 Bacteroidaceae bacterium | reverse complement strand
CGCTGCTCGAACTCTACGCGGTCACCATCGGTAACGGCAACGTTGTTCATGTTCATACCGAACATCAGACAGCGTACGTTGTGAGCATCAGCCACACCAGCTGCTACGCGAGCCCAAACGGCAATCTGCTTCTGAGCCTCTTCGGTCTTCCAGTAGCCGCAAACCACCTTGCGGGGAACACGCATACGGGTGCAGATATGACCGAACTCGATGTCGCCGTGAGCACTCTGGTTCAGGTTCATGAAGTCCATGTCAATCTTGTCCCAAGGAATCTCAGCGTTGTACTGGGTGTGGAAGTGAAGCAATGGCTTCTGAAGAGCCTGCAAACCCTTGATCCACATCTTGGCGGGAGAGAAGGTGTGCATCCATGTGATGATACCTGCGCACTTGGGGTCGTTGTTGGCGGCCTTCATCACTTCCTCTACTTCCTTAGAAGAGTTGGCTGTGCCCTTGTAAACCACCTTTATTGGAATAATACCACCGGCATTGAGTCCTTCTACCATTTCCTTTGAGTGAGCGTCAACCTGAACGACTGCATCACCACCATAGAGCAACTGAGCGCCAGTCACCCACCATAATTCTAAATTTTCAAATGCTTTCATAAATGTTTTTTAATGATTTAGTTTGTTAGTTATTGTTTGATTGTTGTGATAATTCCGAAAGGGGAATTGTAAAGTTATTTCTTTTTCTGTCCGTAGTAGGCGTTGGGGCCATGCTTGCGGCTGTAGTGCTTCTCGATGAGAAGTGGGTTCATTGTCAGGGCTGGGTTCACTGAGAATGCCACGAATGCCATCTTGGCACACTGTTCCATGACTTTGGCGTTATAGACAGCGTTGTCTGGACTGGTGCCCCATGAGAATGGGCCATGGTTCTTCACCAACACGGCTGGTGTGTGGTCGGGATTAATCTTGCGGATATTGAGAATCTCATCCACGATGACGTTGCCTGTTTCCAGCTCATACTGTCCTTTCACCTCTGCTTCAGTCATGTCGCGAATGCATGGGATATCCTTATAGAAGTAGTCGGCATGAGTGGTGCCGATGTTGGGAATGTCCTTTCCTGCCTGTGCGAAGGCTGTAGCGTAGGTGGAGTGGGTGTGGACCACGCCTTGGATATTGGGGAATGCCTTGTAGAGTACAAGGTGTGTTGGTGTGTCGCTTGAAGGGTTAAGGTCGCCTTCGACCACTTTGCCGGTCTCGAGGTCAACAACCACCATGTCTTCGGCCTTCATGTCGTCGTAGCTGACACCGCTTGGCTTGATGACCACTAGGCCTTTCTCACGGTCGATACCAGAGACGTTGCCCCATGTGAAGATGACCAGACCTTGTTTCACCAAGTCAAGGTTGGCCTTGAATACTTTTTGTTTGAGTTCTTCTAGCATATTCAATAACTTTTTGTTGGTTGTGTCTTTTCGTTACTTTTTGATTCTCTAATCGTTATTTCGTTATAACGTCATAACGTTATATCGTTATATCGTTTAATCGTCATTTCGTCAAGTCGATAATTGTTTTCGAGTATTTGACTGGTTAACAATTTCTTTTTGGAGTGGGTGACGTCAACTCCTCAAATCGGTGAAACGGAAGAGGACTGCTCCACGTCTCGATGATTTCTTGTCGACTTTTTCAGTTCGTTCGATGAGGCCGTGAGAAAGTACTGCTCTGCGGAAATTGCGTTTATCCACTGCATATCCCAGAATGGACTCATGTAGCGACTGGAGTTGGCTCAAGGTAAAGAGCTCGGGCAACAAGTTGCTGCCAATGGGTTCGGCGTTAATCCTCATTTTGAGGGCTTCGCGTGCTTTTTCCACCATCTCGTTATGGTCGAAGCAGAGGCGGGGTAGTTCGTTGATGTCTATCCATCGGGCATTTCGCTTTTCCGACAGATGTTCGTTGTATTCGTGAACGTCAATCAAGGCGTAGTACACCACAGATATCACTCGTTCACCTGGGTCGCGTTCCACTTCGCCAAAAACACCGAGTTGCTGCATATACACATTTTCCAGTCCAGTGAAGTAGGTCAGAACACGTGATGCGGCGGAATTCACGCTCTCGTCTTTGCCCACAAAACCACCGATAAGGGAGTCTTCGCCAAGACTTGGCTCGTATGGGCGCTTTTGAATCAGAAGTTTCAGGTTGCCTTGTGAGAAACCGAAAATCACACAGTCGACTGAGACAAAAAAGCGTTCGTACTCGTTATAGAAATTTGGCATCTGAAGTGTTGTTTTCGAAGAGTTTGGAGTATTCCGGAAATCCGGAATCTCGGGATTTCAGTTCAGGTATGTGGGAGGTTCCCACATACCTGAAACATATTGATGATTAGAAGAAATACCAGTAGAAGCAGCCGCAGAGTGCGAGCACACCGAGGGTGCCTACGATATCCCAGACGCCCCAACTAGCGGCAATCTGCTTGCGGTACTCAGGAGTGAAGGTGATGGCATCCACTTGCTCCTTGGTTGGACCAGGAGTGAAGAACGACACCACAATCATCAGCAATACGATGAAGACGAGCAACCAGCACTCAAACACCAGCCAGTTGGTCTGCCAGAACCATGTGGTCGCATTCCAGAATGCACCGTCCATAGCCTTGCTGCCTGTGTCGGTGATCACATTGGTCACCAGACGGAGCATACCGATGATGAAACCACCGATAAGACCCCATTCACCTGCTTTTGGACTGATTTTCTTAGACAAGATACCAAGTGTGAACACTGCTACCATTGCTGGAGCCAGCAGTGACTGGATGCCTTGCAGGTAGCTGTAGAGGTTGCCCATGCCCATCATTACTGGTAACCAGAGCAAACCGAGAATCACCACAACCACTGTGGCAACGCGACCTACGAATACATAGTGAGCCTCGCTCAAACCTTTCTTCATCGGCTTGTAGAAGTCCTCAGTGAAGAGAGTAGCGCAGCTGTTGAAGAAAGCGGCCAGAGAGGTTACGAGAGCGCAGATGAAACCAATGGTCACGAAACCCTTGATACCTGCAGGAAGAATGCTCTTCACCATCATGGCGAAAGCACCGTCAGTGTCGTGCTGGTTGGTGATGTCCATGCTGATACCGAAGTCACCGAACTTACCGCTGGCAAGAGAGATGGCAACCATACCGGGAATCAAGAACATGAACACGGGGAGAAGTTTGAAGTAACCGGCAGCGATAGTACCGCGACGGGCGCGCTTCATCACTTCCTCGTTCGACTCGCCCTTCTGCTGGCCGAGTACACGTTGTACGATGTGCTGGTCAGTACACCAGTACCAGAAACCAATAATAGAGGCACCGATGAACACCACGAAGCCAGGATACTCATGATAGAGAGGGTCGGGATGGCCAGAGGCATTGATTTCGTCCCAGTGGAACATGTGGGTAGTACCGTAACCGTCGTGGAGTTCGCGGCAGAAACTCATCATGTTCTGCCAACCTTCGACGATACTGCCACCGCCAAGTTGGTAAAGGCCGAGGAAGAGCACGAGGAATGCACCGATGATGAGGATTGGTGTCTGGATAGAAGACATGGTCATCACACCCTTCATACCACCGATAACGGTGAAGACAGCAGTGATGGCAATCAGACCCAAAGCACCCCACCAGAAGGGAAGACCTATCAGGTATTCAAAGAAAATACCACCTGTGAATGCTGTTACGCTGACTTTAGTCAGAATGTAAGCAATCAAGGTGATGATTGAGAGCCACGAACCTGTGCGGTTGGTGTAACGGAATTTCAGGAAATCGGGCATAGTGATGATTTTGCCCATCTTGTTGTTGAGCAACTGATAGAATGGCACGAACAGCCAACCGAGAATCAGAATCATCCAACCCTGCATCTCCCAGTGTGCCATACCCACACCGTCCTTGGCACCTGTGCCTGCAAGGCCTACGAGGTGCTCTGAACCGATGTTGGCGGCGAAGATAGCCATACCAATCACATACCAAGGCTCGCCTTTTCCGAACAAGTAGTCCTGAGAGTCGGCGCCCTTCATTTTCTCTTTGTCTTTCTTGATGGCGCGATAAACTGCCCATACAACACCCACGATACCGATAGCCAGTACCAGCCAGTCAAGCCAAATAAATTCTTTAGCGTTCCAATTCATTGTGTTAATTATCTGTTATTAGTTAATAGTTTATGCGATTCTTCTATGTTGTTCTATGATTCATAGGTTGTCCTAGGAAATCCTAGGAGCTCCTAGGAATCCTAGGAAACTCTAGGAATTCTTAGACCTTGAACCTTATTCCACTACGCCGAACTTAAACTTGCAATAGCTGTTGTAAGTCTCGCCTGGCTTCAGGTAGGCGTTCGACTCTTTCCAGTTCTTGTTTGGAGAGTCGGGGTACTTCTGGGTCTCAAGACAGATACCTGTCTGCTTCTTGTACTTGATGCCATACTTGCCTGTGACGCTGCCATCAAGGAAGTTGCCGGTATAAACCTGGATGCCTGGCTCATTGGTGTAAACCTCGAGGCTGATGCCTGTGCGATTGTCAACAAGCTTCACACATGGCTTTGATGCGTCGCCCTTGGTGTTGAGCACCCAGTTGTGGTCGTAACCACCACCTGCCCAGATAACTTGCTCAAAAGTAATGCTGTCAAGACCTTCGCCTACAGCCTTACCAGCGCGGAAGTCCATTGGAGTTCCCTCAACAGGGAGTTTCTCGCCTGTGGTCATGTAAGTGGTGTCAGTGGGTGTGAACTCATCTGCGTCGATGGTCAGTATCTCGTCGAGAATGGTGTTGTTGGCGTCACCGCTCAGGTTGAAGTAGGAGTGGTTGGTCATGTTGACTACGGTCTCCTTGTCGGTTGTGGCCTCGTAGTTGATCTCAATGGCGTTGTCGGCTGTCAGTGTGTAGGTGACGATAGCCTTCACGTTGCCAGGGAAGTTGTTGTCGCCGTCGGGAGAGTCCATCGAAAGCACCAGTTTGGTGTCGGTGGATTCAACTACGTCGTAAACCTGATACTGCCAGCCAGTAGGACCGCCATGGAGGCAGTGGCCGAAGTTGTTCTGAGGCAGTTGGATTTCCTTGCCGTCACATTTGATCTTGCCTTGGTTCAGACGGTTGGCATAGCGGCCGATGGCGGCACCGAAGTCAGAGGCATTGTTCTGTGGGAAGTAAGCGTCAGCACTCTCAAAACCAAGCACCACGTCCTGAAGGTCGCCCTTCTTGTCGGGGACGTAGATGGCTGCGATACGGCCACCGAAGTTGGTGATGTTCACAATCATACCCTTCTCATTCTTCAGGGTGTAGAGGCCAACCTTCTTCTCGCCTTTCACAGCGTCAGTGTAGGTTGTGTCGAACTTGGCGGCGTCAAGGCCTTGCTTGGCAGCCCCATCTTTGGGTGTGCCTGGCTGGGTGGTGCAAGCGCAAAGAAGTGCTGCCACAACACCTGTTCCAAGCATCAAGGATTTGAAATTTTTCATCATAAAAACAATATTATTTGGTTGATTCATAAATTTCGGTAAAAGTAAACTTATTTATGCAAATAATATGCGTTAAAAATATGTTTTATAGCATATAGTGTCGTTTTTACACTTTTAAGGTGCGTTTATTCCACAGAAATGTCGGTATTGACATTCTTGGAACCAATAAGAGCGTAGTATAGGATGTAGGCAGCACAGAAAAGTGGAATCCAGAAAGAGACGAGGTAACTACCTGTCCAGTCGGCAACCAGTCCTTGGAGTCCCACCATGACCGCAAAGCCGAAGACCATCGTCATGAATGCACCTGAAGCGATAGCAGTGTATTTACCCAAACCTTCTGTAGCCAGGTTGAAGATTCCTCCCCACATCACACTGGCACAAAGACCTACAAGCAAGAAACAGAAGATGCCGATAGGTACGTTACCCCATACAAGCGACATGGTTACATAGTTGATACCTGGAACGGCGATGGTGATATTTGAAGGAAGGTAGATACCCAGCAAGATGAGGATGACAGCCAAAGCGCTGACGAATGTAATCATGGACTTTGTGGAAACCTTTCCACCAACAGATGCACCTATGAAACGACCGACGAACATAAGAATGAAGTAAACTGCGGCTAGTGTGCCCACATAGCCGGCGTCCATGCCAAGTCCTGGGGTGGAGGCATCAGCAGGGGCGGTCAGGTATTGGAGGATATAGCCAGGTATGCCCATTTCCACGCCGCCATAGAGGCCGATGGCAAGAATTCCTAAGTTGAAGTGGCGGAAAGAAAAGGCGCTGTGCGGGTCTTTTACACCTGATTCTTCCTTTTTACGTTGCTGAGGTTCATCTATCTTGGTGAACAGTATCACGAAGAAAGCGATGACGAAAATGGCCAAAGCAATCATCAGTGCAGGTGTTGCATCGGATATTTTTGCCTTTGCGGCGTCGCCGATGAGAGCTCCCATGATAATATACACAGCTACGGCAGCCATGGAGTTGAACACGCCACCGGTCTGAATGAGTTGGTTGCCTTTGTTGCCACCGCCGCCAAGGAGGTTAAGCATCGGATTAACAACGGTATTGAGGATACACATACAGCAACCTGAGATGAGGGCGCCTATTAAATAGACAGCCATACCGCCCCAACCTGAAAGCCACTGGACGAGGATGCCTATGATTCCTACAACAAGGCCGATGAGGGCGGTTTTCTTATAACCGTATTTCTGAATGCACATTCCAGCAGGGAAGCCCATCAGGGCGTATGCCATGAAATTTCCATAGTTACCAATCATGGCCATGAAGTTGGTGGTTCCGAATTGGTTTTTCACAATCACTCCCATTGGCGAACAAAGGTTCGTTACGAAAGCAATCATAGCAAATAGCGCAATCATCACAATGATGGCTGCCCATTGTTTTTTTTCTTGACTCATAATGAATTTGTTGGTGGATTTAATGTGTCGGAAGTTATAAAATGGAGTAAAATAGGAAGTAAAAAAAAGGAAGTTGAATTTGGAGTTAAATTGGAAGTTAGGCATAAGGGAATAAAAGGGGAGGATACTGATGGATGTTGTATCTCTCCCCTTTCTCTTTGGTATGAGGCTGTTCCTCGTATTCTTCAGTATTACAGCAGTTTGCGGCTGCCGTCGCCAATGACTACGTCGATGACAACAGGAGTCTTGCCGTATTTCTCCTTGAACAATGCAACGGCTCTGTTCACGAAGGTGTCGTAGAGTTCTGTCTTCACGAGGTTGATGGTGCAACCGCCGAAGCCACCGCCCATGATACGTGAACCAGTCACACCGCAGTCGCGGGCGATGTCGTTCAGGAAGTCGAGCTCTTCGCAAGATACCTCATAGTCCTGGCTCAGGCCCTGGTGGGTCTCGTACATCTTCTCGCCTACTGTCTCATAGTCGCCTGCCTCGAGGGCATCGCAGACTGCCAGCACACGGAAGTACTCGCCAATCACGTATTTAGCACGCTTGTAGTCCTCCTCGGAAATCTTGTCCTTCACTGACTCCAGCATGTCCCAGTCTGCGTCTCTGAGGGTCTCGATACCCAAAGCCTTGGCTACGTTCTCGCAGCTGCGGCGACGGTCGTTGTAGGGAGAGCCCTTCAGCTCATGCTTCACACAAGAGTTGATCAGCACGAGTTTGTAGCCCTTGGGGTTCCATGGATAGTACTTGAACTCACCGCTGCGGCAGTCGAGGCGCATGAGGTGGCCGGCCTTGCCGTGAACGGAGGCGAACTGGTCCATAATACCGCAGTTCACGCCGATATATTTGTGCTCTGTGCGCTGGCCGACACGTGCCAATTCCATCTTCTCAATCTTGTTGTCGTAGAAGAGGTCGTTGATGGCGAAAGCGTAGCAGCTCTCGAGGGCAGCGGAAGAAGACATGCCGGCACCGTTGGGCACATCGCCAGCGAATGCGGTGTCGAAGCCCTCAACGGGCACACCAAGAGCCATCATCTCACGGGCTACACCAAAGATGAAGCGGAAGTGAGTAGCATTGGGACCCTTCTCATCGTCGAGGCTGAACTCAACGTAGTCTTTCATATCGATGGAGTAAGCGCGGACGTTGCGGGTGCCATTGGGACGGATTTCAGCGATAATACCCTGCTGAACTGCGCCTGGGAACACGAAACCACCGTTGTAGTCGGTGTGCTCACCAATGAGGTTGATACGGCCTGGAGAGGCATACACTGAACCTGGCTCGCCGCCGAGATGCTTGATAAAGCGGCTTCTTACATCGTCAATTGTCAATTTCATAATTTCTTCGGTTTATAAAATAAGTTAGTATATATGACTTGTGATTACTCCACTTCCACAGGCATTCAGAACCTGTGGAAGATGGATTTATTCGTTTTTTTTCGTGAGCTAAGCAAGCGTAAGGCTTGCGCGTCATGGAAAGTATGGCTAAAGGTTTATTTAATTCCAATCTTGCTGCCGAAGTTGCAGAACCAATAGAGGTATGCATAGTAAACAAACATCAGGCACAATGCAACAATTACGCCTGCTGCGTCAACAACAGCACCCATCACAGGCATCAACAACGCTGCACCAATCACACCGGTATTAATGACACCAGAGGCGGCTTTGGTGTGACGGCCCAATTTCTGGAGACCGAGGTTGAATACCAATGGCCACATCACTGAGTGGAACAGACCGGCGGCAAGCATCAGCCAGATACCGAACATGGACTGTGAGAATACCAGAGACAGACCGATGCAGAGAGCGCCAAGGCAGATGCAAGCGGTCAGCAGTTTGCGAGGCTCGAACTTGGTCAGGATACCGGCGCCAACGAAACGGCCCACCATCATTCCGCCCCAGTAGAAGGCGAGGAAGTTGGTCACAACGTTCGGGTCGTTCTCACCGAGAAGCTGGAAACGGTAAGGAAGCATCGAAGGTACTCCAATCTCCACACCCATATACATGAAGATACCGAGGGCACCAAGCCATACGTGAGTATATTTGAACACACTGCTCTTCTCTACGAGTTTCTCGCCTGACTCAGCGCTCTGCGCACCTTCATCAATCTTTGGCAACTTCAAGAAGACGAGAATCAAGCAGATGATGATGGTGAAAATGCCAAGGCCGAGGTAAGGACCTGGAACGTGCTCGGGAGCCGGAGTTTTGTTGCCGATGATCACAGATGTGATGAAGATGGGGGCAACGGTAGTGGCTACTGAGTTAAGTGCCTGGCTCAAAGTCATGCGGAAAGCGCCTTTCTCTGGAGAACCCAATACCATCACGTAGGGGTTGGCTACATTCTGAAGCATTACAACACCCATAGCCACGATACACATGGTGCCAAGGAAGATGGCATACACATTGGTGTCGGTACCCAAAACAGACTTGATACCCATGGCGTTGATGACAAATCCGAGACCCACCACGGCAAGTCCGAGGATAAGGGTTGCCTTGTAACCAATCTTACTCATCAAGAGTGAGAAAGGAATGGCTAAGATGTAGGCACCGTAGAAGGCTGTGTTCACGTACTGGCCATCTTGGGCGGTTAGGTTGAATGCCTGTGAGCAGAAGGCAATCATGGAGTTGTTCATCGTGGTCACGAATCCGATGAGGAAGCAGACGATGAACACTACGATAAGTGCGAACGTGTAGTTCGGCTTCTGATTTTGACTCATTGTTTTGTGTGTTATTTAGTTTGTTGTTATGTCAGTATTCTTCACTACTTCTCCACACCGAACTTGTAGATGGTCTTCTGTGTATAGGTCTCACCTGGACGAAGAACCACTGATGGGAAGTATGGGCGGTTGGGGCTGTCGGGGAAGTGCTGGGCCTCGAAACAGATGGCGCTGCGGCGAGGGAATGTGGCACCGTTCTGGCCTGGATAGCCTGTGGCCCAGTTGTCGGTATAAACCTGTACGCCTGGTTCGGTGGTGTAAACCTCCATGGTGCGGCCCGACTTGGGTTCGGTGATCTTGGCGGCGAAACTCAGTTCTCCTACCTCTTTCTTGTTGAGCACGAAGCAGTGGTCGTAGCCGGCGCCGTTCTTGGTCTGAACGTCGTCTGCGTCGATGTCTCGACCCACTGGCTTGGGAGTGGTGAAGTCGAACGGAGTGCCCTTTACGGGAGCGATGCAGCCCAGTGGAATGCTGGTGTCGTCAATTGGGAGGTAATAGTCGGCGTTGATTTCGCAAATCAGGTCGTCAACAGTTGGAGTGGGGTTGGCGATACCTGCCAAGGAGAAATAGCCGTGGTTGGTCATGTTGATGATGGTTGGTTTGTCGGTGAAGCCCTTGTAGTCGATGATGAGTTCATCGTCATCGCTGAAGCTGTAAATCACCGTCATGTCGAGTTGGCCAGGGAACCCTTCCTCCATATCAGCAGCCACATAGTGGAGCTTCAGTGACTGAGCGTCAAGTTGTTCTGCGTCCCACACTCTCTTGTGGAAGCCAGTAGGACCACCGTGAAGTGCGTTGGGGCCGTTGTTGATGGCGAGCTGGTACTCTTTGCCTTCCAAGGTGTACTTACCCTTGCAGATACGGTTGCCGAAGCGGCCGATGAGTGTGCTCAAGTAAGGCTCCGGACTTGTCATCACTTCGTCGATGTTGTCGTGACCTTGAATCACATTGCCGAGGTTGCCGTTGCGGTCGGGCACCATAATGGCGACCAAAGCACCGCCGTAGTTGGTGATGCCTACCTCATGACCTTTCTTGTTTCTCAGTATGTAAAGGGCGGTCTGCTTGCCGTCCACTTCCTTTTGGAATTTCTGTGGGTCCAATCCCGTGATTGTGTTGCTCATATTTGTTATTAAAGATTAAATTAGTTCAGGTTCGCAATAACGCTATATATGCTCACAGTGAATAAAAACCGACACAAAAAGCGTGTTTTTTCTTCTAAAAAAACACTGATTTTTTGGCGCAATTTCAATTCATAATGCAAATAAAGTCAAAAAAAACTTTATTTCATAATATTTTGCAAGGAAAAATGCGGTTTGAAAAGTGAAATCAAGTTAAAATCACTTTTTGGCCTTTTTGGAGCCTAAAAATGAGAGTAAATCTGCGACCACAAAACAACTCCCACCCACATAGATGAAATCATCATCGGCCGACGCTTCCCGGGCGGCTTGGTAAGCATCGCTCACTTTACCGTAGGCTTGGCCTTGGAGACCAAAGGCTGAAGCCCGCTCTCGCATGACCTCGCTGTCAAGCGCTCTTTTCACGCTGGCTGAGCAAAAATAGTAGGTGGCATGACGGGGCAGGACATTCAGCACAGCGCTGATATCTTTGTCGCTCACCATACCGAACACGATTCTCATCTTCCTGCATTCCACGTTATGGAGCTGACGGGAGATGTATTCAAAGCCCCCGATGTTGTGACCTGCGTCGCAGACGGTGAGCGGTTTCTTGTCGATGACTTGCCAACGACCCATAAGGCCTGTCAGTCGGGTTACATGGCTGAAACCATCCTTTATGGCCTTTTCAGGTATGGTAAGCATGGGTTGTCCGTCAGGGTTCCGCAACGACAGCAGTTGGCGCAAGGTGCAGAGGATGGTGTTGGTGTTCTTGATTTGGTAGATGCCTTCCAGTTCGCCATGAACCACACCGAAGTGGGCTGTGATGTAGTCGATTCCTCCCTTGTCATTGGGTTTTGTGTCGAGCACCTCACGGCTTTCCTCTGCCAGCGTGATGGGAGAGTTCATTGCCTCTGCCTGGCTGATGAACACAGGACGTGTCTCTTTCACAGTCTCGCCTACAACTACGGGCACACCTTGTTTGATGATACCTGCTTTTTCATGGGCAATCTTCTCGAGGGTGTTGCCCAGCATTTGGGTATGGTCGTAACTGATATTCGTGATGACTGATACCAGCGGATGGATGATGTTGGTGCAGTCCAACCGGCCACCTAATCCCACTTCCACCACAGCAATATCCACTCCCTCGTCAGCGAAGTGCTTGAAAGCCATGGCTGTGGCTAACTCGAAGAATGAAGGTTGCAGAGGCTCGAAGAAGGAACGTTCGTTTTTCACGAAGTCGATGACCTTCTGCTTGCCTATCATTTTGCCGTTCACACGGATGCGTTCGCGGAAATCCACCAGATGGGGAGACGTGTAAAGTCCCACTTTGTAGCCTGCGCTTTGAAGGATGGCGGCTAAGGTGTGAGAACATGACCCTTTGCCGTTAGTGCCTGCCACATGGATGGTGAGGAATTTGCGGTGTGGGTTGCCGAAATGGTTGTCGAGCGCTATGGTGTTGCTCAAACCTTCCTTATAGGCGTCCTTGCCAATGTGCTGGAACAAAGGAGCGGCGTTGAAAAGGTAATCTATGGTTTGCTGGTAGTTCATTGTTCGTAAAATGATACGGACAGCATCTGCCTAATCGGCTGACGCTGTCCGTTAAAATGGATGATTTTATTGTTCGAAATAAGAGCGGAACTTCTTGAATATCTTGGCTCGTATGCTTTCAGAAGGCTTGAAGTTGTCACTGTGCATGGCCTGCTTCATGGCTTCTTTCTCATCGCGGTTGAGGGTCTCTGGAATATATACACTAACGTTGATGACCTCGTCGCCCTTTTGTCCACGGCTGTAGCCCTGCACTTGAGGAATGCCTTTGCCTTTCAGACGCAACACCGTTCCTGGCTGTGTGCCAGGTTCGATGTTGATTTTGGCTTTGCCATCAACTGTCGGTATTTCCACACTTGTTCCTAATGTGGCCTGAGGAATAGAGAGCAGGAGGTTGTAAACCAAGTCGTTGCCGTCGCGGATGAGCTCGGGGTCGCCTTTCTCCTTGATGATAATCTGAAGGTCGCCGTTCACGCCATTGTGACGACCGGCACCGCCTTTACCTCCAACGGTCAGCACCATGCCCTCCTGTAAACCGGCGGGGAATTTCACTTCCACGATTTCCTCTCCGCCTACAATACCCTCGCCATTGCAATGGGGGCATTTGTTCTTGATGACAGTACCTTCGCCGTTGCACTGAGGGCAGGTACTCTGGGTCTGCATCATGCCGAGCAAGCTCTGACGAGTGCGAACCACGTAGCCACGACCATTGCAAGTAGGGCAGGTGTCTGTCTTGCCGTCGCTAGAACCACTGCCATGGCAATGGCTGCAAGGAACGTCTTTCTTGACCTTGAATTTCTTTGTCGTGCCATTGACGATTTCCTGAAGGGTCAGTTCCACACGTAGGCGCTGGTCCTTGCCCCGGAAGGTTACGGTCTGGGCTCCGCCTTCATCGTCAAAACCACCGAAACCACTGAAACCGCCAAAGCCACGACCACCGAAGATGCTGCCGAACATAGAGAAGATATCGTCCATGTTCATGCCTTGGCCAGTAGAGAAACCACCGCCTTTCAGGCCTTCTTCGCCGAATTGGTCGTAAACTTGACGTTTTTGTGGGTCGTGGAGCACATCATAAGCCTCTGCTGCTTCCTTGAACTTCTCCTCTGCCGCTTTGTCGCCTGGATTGCGGTCAGGATGATATTTGATGGCCATCTTTTTGTAGGCCTTCTTGATTTCGTCTTCGCTTGCCGTCTTGCTTACGCCAAGGATGTCGTAGTAGTTCTTACCTGCCATTTTCTGGTGTTGTGTTGGATATGATTGTTATTGGGCCACTGCTACTTTAGCATGTCTTATCACCTTGTCATTGAGTGTGTAGCCTGTCTGGATACAGTCGATGACCTTGCCTTTGAGTTCATCGGGCTGTCCCGGCACCATGGCAACGGCCTCATGGAAATCGGTGTCGAACACCTTGTCGGTGGTGTCGATAACCTTCAAGCCTTCTGTAGCAAGAAGTTTCAGAAATTTGTCGAAAATCAGTTGCACTCCTTCTTTCAACGCCTCTACATCTTCTGCTTTTTCCATGTTCTGCTCTGCACGTTCCATATCATCGAGGACAGGAAGGATAGTAGTAATGACCTTTGTGCCTGCTGTTTTGATAAGTTCTGATTTCTCCTTCATCACGCGTTTGCGGTAGTTGTCGAACTCTGCCATCAGGCGAAGGTACTTGTCGTTGAGCTCTGCTATCTTCAACTGTGCCTCCTCGAGCTGCTCCTCAACACTTGGTTCCTTTGTCGAGTCATCAGTGTTGTCAGTAGCTTTATCATCGCCTTCAGCTGCAACATCCTTCTCTGCACTTTGACGCTGTTCATCCTCTTTGTCGTTTACAGCGTTTTCTGCTTGCTGCTGTCTGTTGGTTGCAGTTTCATCTGTCATTTCATCTTCATTTGGGGTTGAAGAGCCCATTTCTTCTATATCTTTCATTTGTTTTAAGTTTTAATCTCTTGTTCAATGTTCAAGCCAATGCTCAAAAAGCGATTAAGCGAGCGTGAGCATTTTAGGCGAAACCAATGTTCAATGGCCAAAAATGCGATTAAGCGAGAGCAGAGGGCAAATTTGTTTGCACTATGCCGAGCGTGAGCATTTTAGGCGAAGCCAATGGCCAATGTTCAATGGTCAATGTTCAATGCAACAAACAATGTGCCAAGGTATGATTCATGCCAGTTGATATGCCATTATGGCACACAACTGGCACGAAAGCATCTTTCAGGTGCGTATCAGTTCTTGAAATCTTCTGTTGTATAACCTTTAGCCAGCGGTCGGCAGTTGTACTGAGAAGCCATGGTCTCACCGTATGCACCGGCAGACAGGATGGCTATCAAATCGCCTCGTTTGGTTGTGGGCAAGGTCACATCAGTGTCGAACACATCACTCGATTCGCAAATCGGACCTACAACGTCATAAACGTCGGTCTCGGTGGCAGTGCTGCTGATATTGACAATCTTGTGATGAGCCTGATAAAGAGCAGGACGAATCAAGTCGGTGAAACCTGCATCCACAATGACAAATTTCTGCTGATTGCCTTCTTTGACGTAAAGGGTCTTGGTAATCAGACTGCCGCATTGCGCCACCACAGCCCTGCCCAGTTCAAAGTGGAGGGTCTGACCTTCGCGCAACTGCAAACGGTTGTGGTAGGTGGTGAAGTAGTCTTTGAAATTGGCCATGGTGTTGGTTTCTGGAGAGGTGTAGTCCACACCAAGTCCTCCCCCCACATTGATGATTTCCAACTTGACTTGTTGCTTTTCCAGTCGGTCTTGCAGTTCGTTGATACGGTCGCACAGGGCTTCGAAGTCAGCCATCTCAAGAATCTGGCTTCCGATATGGAAGTGGAGACCCATGAAATGGATGTTGGACATCGATTGGGTCAGCTGAATGACTTTTTCCATGTCTTCCATCGAGATGCCGAATTTGTCCTCGGCTCTACCTGTGGCTATGTTCGTGTGGGTATGCGCACCCACTTCTGGGTTGATTCGAAGGCAGACATTGGCTTGTTTGCCCTTCTCCGAGGCTATCTGGTTGATGACCTCCAGTTCAGGGATGCTCTCCACATTGAAACAGAGGATGCCATGGTCAAGGCCCAGTTCGATTTCCCAATCGCTTTTGCCAACTCCAGCGTAAACTATTTTGCTGGGGGCGAATCCTGCATCGATAGAGGCTTGGATTTCACCACCGCTCACGCAATCCACTCCTAAGCCGTATTCCTGAATGATTTTCAGCAGTTTAGGGTTGGCGTTGGCCTTGATGGCATAATGGACACTGAATCCATCGTAAGCTTCTTCAAAGCTTTTGATGCAAGCCAAAGTGGTGCGCAGTAAGTCTGTGTTGTAGTAATAAAATGGTGTTTGGATGCTCTCTAATCCCTTCGGATAGCAGTTCGTGTTCATATTGTGTGTTGTGCTTGTGTGTCTTATTGCTTGAATAGCGTGTTGCTCAGTGACTGGAGGGCTGCTTTCTTGTCGGCACCTGAGACAAGGAACGAGATGTTGTGATTGCTGCCGCCGTAGGAAATCATACGGACAGGAATATCGCGCATAGCGTCGGTGGCAAGAGTCTCGAAGCCTACATTCTGCCAGTCGAGGTCGCCGACAACGCAGATGATGCACATGTCGCTGTCAACCTCCACTGTGCCGAACTTCTTCAGCTCGTCAAGGATGGCGTTGAGATTGGTGGTGTTGTCGATAGTTACTGAAACACCCACCTCTGAAGTGCACACCATGTCGATACTTGTCTTGTAGGACTCGAAAATCTCGAACACCTTGCGCAGGAAACCATAGGCCAGAAGCATTCGGCTGGAGATAATCTTGATGGCTGTGATATTGTCTTTGGCGGCTACAGCCTTGATTTTGCCGAATTCAGTCTCGTTGCTGATGACTGTGCCTGGAGCGCTCGGATCCATCGTGTTGAGCAATTTAACGGGGATACCGGCGTATTTGGCTGGTTGAACGCAAGTGGGGTGGAGTATCTTGGCGCCGAAGTAGGCCAACTCGGCGGCTTCCTCGAAGTGCAGCTGTCCCACAGGAGAAGTGTTGTCGACGTAGCGCGGGTCATTGTTGTGCATACCGTCGATATCTGTCCAAATCTG
>JAFXVU010000271.1 GCA_017534705.1 Bacteroidaceae bacterium | reverse complement strand
TTCGAGGCACTCATCGGAGCCATTTACCTCGACAGAGGTTACGAACACTGCAAGACGTTCGTAACCAACAAGATGATTAAGGAACACATCAATATCGAACAAATGGCCGACAGCGAGCAGAACTTCAAAAGCCTGCTGATAGAATGGTGTCAGAAATACCAGTTCGATTTCCAGTTTGTCATGACCGAGGAAAAAGTGAGCAATGGCATTCCCACTTTCCAGGCAGCAGTGCTTGTGGAAGGTATCACACTCGGCGAAGGAAAAGGCTTCTCCAAGAAAGAAAGCCACCAGAACGCAGCCAACATGGCACTCAACAAAGTGAGGAACGACAACGCACTGGTCAACAAACTGGTTGACATCAAAAGAGAACGCCGCCAAAGAAAAGGCGAAGACAAGAAACAAGAAAAAGAATAATTAAAACATATCTTTAGCATTATTCACACTATGCATGACCCAACTATCAACAAAAAAGTTTAAATTTGCCCATCGAAACAATTCATCCTACGGGACATCGCATACTGAAACCATAGAATAATGAATATTACAAAGATACTCGGCAAGGTTTATTTCAGCAGACGGAACAAGGTTCTCGAGCGCTATCAGTCGCATGCTGAGGAGATGCAGGACAAGGTAATGCATCATCTGGTGGAAAAAGCTGAGTCCACAGAATGGGGCAAGAGCCACAACTTCAGGTCAATTGCCAACTACGACGACTTTGTCCACTATATGAACAGCATCAACACTTACGAGGAGTTGAAAGGCTACATACACCGCATGCGTGAAGGTGAGAGCGATGTACTCTGGCCTGGCAAGGTGCTGTGGTACGCTAAGTCGTCGGGCACCACCAACGACAAAAGCAAGTTCATACCCGTGAGTGCCGACGGACTGAAAGACATACACTATGCTGGAGGACGAGATTGTTTGGCAGCATATTTAATGGTCAACCCTACATCGCGCCTCTTCTCCAATTCCGGCAAAAGCCTCATCCTCGGCGGTAGCCACTCCCCCAACCTCAACACCCCCAACAGCCTGGTGGGCGACCTCAGCGCCATACTCATTGAAAACGTGCCTTCCATCATCAACAAGACACGTGTGCCCGATAAGAGTATTGCGCTGCTCAATGACTTCGAGGTTAAACGCGACCTCATAGCTCGCAACACGCTCCACTTGAACGTCACCAACCTCAGCGGTGTGCCTTCATGGATGATGTCGGTACTCAACAGGGTGCTCGAAATCTCAGGCAAGGAAAGTATTGACGAGATATGGCCCAACCTGGAGGTGTTCTTCCATGGCGGTGTGGCATTCAGCCCATACCGTGAACAATACAAGAACATCATCAAGTCGCCTAACATGCACTATATGGAGACCTACAACGCCAGCGAGGGATTCTTCGGCATACAGACCGACCTCAACGACCCCGCCATGACACTGATGGTCGACTATGGTGTGTTCTATGAGTTCATCCCGCTCGATGAACTTGACAAACCGAACCCATCGGTTGTTCCTTTGTCCGGCATTGAGGTGGGAAAGAACTATGCCATGGTCATCAGCACCTCGTGCGGACTATGGCGCTACCTGATTGGCGACACCGTCAAGTTCACGCAGAAAAATCCCTACAAGTTCGTCATTACAGGAAGAACCAAGCATTTCATCAATGCCTTCGGAGAAGAACTGATTGTGGACAACGCCGACAAGGGACTGGAACAGGCATGCATCGCCACTGGAGCCATGGTGAAAGACTACACAGCCGCACCCATCTTCATGGATGCAAACGCCAAATGCCGCCACCAGTGGGTCATTGAATTCAGCAAGCCACCAGCATCGCTACAAGACTTTGCCGACATTCTCGACCGCTCTCTGCAAGCCATCAACTCCGACTATGAGGCCAAACGATACAAGAACATCACTCTCCAACCCCTTGAGATTATACAAGCCGAACCAGGGCTGTTCGATGAATGGCTGAAAGCCAAAGGAAAACTCGGCGGACAGCACAAGATACCAAGGTTGAGCAACAGCCGCACCTACATCGAGGAACTACTTGCGCTCAACGCCAATCTGAAGCACGAATCATAACCGATATGTTCAGGCGTACCGCTTCTATCTGCGCTATCATGATGGTGCTGATGCTGGTTATCTCATGCGCCAACATCGGTTCACCTGATGGCGGGCCCTACGACGAGGACCCGCCCAGAGTGATACACACCAGCCCAAAAGAATACGCCACAAACACACGTACTAAGAAAATCGTCCTGGATTTTGACGAGAACATCAAACTCGACAATGCCACAGAGAAGATGATGGTGTCGCCACCACAATTGGAAATGCCAGAGATTTCCACCATGGGCAAATGCATCACCATCGAACTGATGGACACACTCAAGGACAACACCACCTATACCATCGACTTTTCCGACGCCATCGAGGACAACAACGAGGGTAACCCCATGGGCGACTATGCTTTCGCCTTCTCCACCGGAGAGAGAATCGACACCTTTCAGATGTCAGGCACGGTACTCAATGCCGAGAACCTCGAGCCTATCAAGGGTATACTGGTGGGGCTTCACTCCAACCCTGAGGACAGCATGTTCCGAACACAACCCTTTGAAAGAGTGTCGCGCACCAACGGAAGCGGACATTTCACCATCAAGGGCATAGGACCAGGCGATTTTCGAGCCTTTGCGCTTACCGACCAAAACCAGAACTTCCTATTCGACCAAAAGAGCGAGCAGGTGGCCTTCTCTGACCGCATACTCACGCCTTCGGTCAAACCCGACGTTCGTCCCGACACCGTCTGGCACGACAGCATACATTACGACTCCATCGTGATGACGCCTTACATGCACTTCTTCCCCGACGACATTATACTCCTCGCTTTCACCGAAACAGGACAAGACCACTACCTCTCGAAGAAGGAACGCGAAGTGCTGAACAAGTTCACCATCACCTTCTCCTCACCCTGCGACACACTGCCACTCATCGTGGCGCAGGACTTCGACCCTGCTAAGGAGTTCGTGATAGACGCCAATGCCACCAACGACACCATCACCTACTGGATACGCGACTCTCTCATTTATTACAACGACACGCTCAATATGCTGCTCTACTACATGGGGACCGACACAAACGGCGTTCTTGTCCAGATGGTTGACACCATGGAACTGGCTTCGAAAATTTCGAAAGAACGATTTGATAAGCAGCGAAATAGAGAATACGAGGAATGGGCCAAACAATCCAAAAAAGACGCTGAAGCCGAGGCCAAAAAGAAAGCACGAGAGATGAGGAGAAAGGAAGAGGAGGCTAAAGCAGAGGCAAAAGCAAAGACAGAAGAAGCAGAATCCGAAAAGCCTGAGGAATCCGAAATGTCCGAACAGGATGAGCAACCTGAATCGACCGAACAGTCTGAGTTGTCTGAAAAGTCCGAGAAATCCGACAAAAAGAAAGGCAAGAAAAAGAAAGACTATGACTTCGACGAGGAAAACTTTGTGGTGCCACCGATGCCCGAGACTTTTGTGGGAGTCCGCACTTCGTCAACATCCTCTATGGCTCCCGACCAGAACATCGACTTCATTTTCGAGGAACCCATCGACACTTTCGACATCAATGCTTTCCATTTCTCCATCCAAGTCGATAGCACCTATCGTCCTGCCGACTTTATGATTCTGCGCGACAGCGTCAACATCAAGAAGTTCACCTTCTATGCCGAATGGTTGCCCGACACCACCTACCAACTCGAAATCGACACCGGTGCCTTTGTCAGCATCTATGGCAAACGCATGGAAGGAACGAAGAAAAACATCAAGATGAAGAAACTCGACTCCTTCAGCACGCTCTTCGTCTATCTCGACAACTTCAAAGGCAACGGCATCGTAGAATTGCTCAATGCCAGTGACAAAGTGGTCAAAAAGACACAAGCCATCGAAAACAGGGCTGAATTCTACTTCATCCAGCCTGGTGAGTACTATGTGCGTATGTTCGACGACCGAAACCGCAACGGTGTGTGGGATACGGGCGACTTCAACAGCCATACACAGCCCGAGGATGTGTACTATTATCACAAGGCTCTCAATCTGAGAGCGATGTGGGAGGTGTCGGAGCACTGGAATCCTACATCACGTCCCCGCAATGAACAGAAGCCAACCAAACTCATCAAGCAGAAACCCGACAAACAGAAATCGGCCAAGTCGAGAAACGCTGAACGCGAAAAGGAGAAGCAAGGCAAAAAGTAATCTACCATGCGCAACTTGACGATACTCCTCATCACCATTGCATTGCTCACGATGCCTTCCTGTGATGCATACGGACAGTTCGAGACCGAGAACAAGGCGTTCAAGGCAGGCGAGGAACTGGTATATGACCTTTATTTCCACTGGAAGTTCGTCTGGGTGAAGGTAGGTGCGGCCAGTTTGAAGACGGTCAGTGCCCGTTATCAAGGGAAAGATGCCCTGAAAAGCGACTTGTTGTTCACAGGCAATGACAAACTTCAGTCTGTCTTCACCATGAAAGACACTTTGCGCAGTTATATCACACCACAACTCGTACCCCTCTATTTCCGTAAAGGTGCTGTGGAAGGCAAGCGATATACCGTCGATGAGGTGTTCTATTCCTACCCCAATGGGAAAAGTAAGGCGGAACTACATCACCGCAACAAACACGGAGAGTGGTCGGAGAACACCTGCTACAGCGATGAGTGCAACTACGACATGCTGAGCATCCTGCTCCGCGCCCGTTCATTCGATGCCTCCAACTACAAGGAAGGACAGCGGATTCATTTTCTCATGGCTACAGGCAAGAAAGTGGAGAAACAGACCTTGATTTACAAGGGAAAAGAGAACTTCAAAGCCAACGACGACGTGACCTACCGCTGCATGGTCTTTTCCTTGCTCGACTACGACGAGAAGAAGAAAGAGAAAGAACTGCTCCGTTTCTACGTCACCGACGATGCCAACCACCTACCCATGCGCATCGACTTCTACCTTAGATTCGGCACCGCCAAAGCCTACTTCAAGAGCGCCAAGAACCTGCGCAATTCCCACGGAGCTATTGTGAAGAAGAAATAAATCCACAGAGAAATGTGGGGAAAAATAACAGATTGACTTTCTGAAAATACTACAAAAGTGTCCACAACTCATCATTTTATCGAGTTATGGACACTTTGAAGCAAATGATGTGATATCTGAATCCTTATACCGGCAACTGGCGGATAATGTCCTCGCGCTCACCGTAGATGAGGTCAATGACAGGAATCTCAATCAGAGTGTAGCAGCCAGGCTGCTGCTTCATCACCGCACGAGCGCAGTTGACAAGCACCTGACCAGTGAGGGCGGGATTATTGATTTTCATGTCGAACTCCAGAAGCTGGTTCTGGGTCTTACCACTCACACCCTTGCGTACGAGGTTCACACCATGTCCCATGTCCTTGAGCGCATCCACGGAATCCACCTGAGTGACGTGGGTCTCATCGCTGGCGAAATAAGGATCGGCCTTGATGGCGGCTGCCACTTCCTCAAACTCATAACCGTCCTGCAGCTCTATATATACCATACGGCGATGGATGCCTGTGCCAACAGGAATGGTCATCGACAATGCGGCTTTCACACCCTCGATGGCTTTCACTGCTACGGTGTGACCCATGCTCATGCCAGGTCCGAAATTGGTGTAAGTGATGCCTTTGGGAGCAAGTGAGAGCATTAACGCACGCACAACAGAGTCTGTACCTGGATCCCAGCCGGCAGAGATAATCGATGCGGCCTGATGAGCCTTGGCTTCTTTGTCGAGACTGGCGCGCAATGCCAGCACCTGACCATGGATATCGAAACTATCGACAGTATTGATGCCCAAAGCCAGACA
>JAFXVU010000027.1 GCA_017534705.1 Bacteroidaceae bacterium | reverse complement strand
TTTTGATTGTTATACTTTTTGTTAATTGTATTCAACTTAACTTATGTCGTATGTCACCATACTGGCAGGTTCGAGACCTGCTTTTCGTGCTTTGGCGGCACAAGACAAGTACCTATTGCTTTATTTTACCGCTTTTCTTTGATGGTTTTCGACACCAATCGCACGAATCACATGCAAAGGTACAAACAAATCACGAATAATTTGTCAAAATATGTGACTTTTTTTATGGATTAAGGCACTTTTTTTCTTTTTTTGATGATTTTGTTTTAAGAAACCATAAAAATGCGTACCTTTGTATCGGCTTGCCAAAGATGATTTGCAAGCGATACCTCAACGATTAACATTACGTACGCGTACATTAATATATATGAAGAAGACATTAACCATCGCATTGCTGACGGCATTTTTGATGCCGGTTCACGCACAAGATCTGGAAGCCGTTCAGAAGGCTGCCGAAGAGGCACGTAAGGCGGAGGCAAGAGCTGCCGAAGCACGTAAGAATGCTGAAGAAGCTGCAAAACGGGCAGAAGAAGCCAGAAAGAAAGCCTCCAAGAATGCTGGTGCCAGAACCAGTACCAGCACGATGCCAACGGAAGAGTTTCTGAAACTGGTGGAGGAACAGAAACGTATGAAGGAGAAATCGGAACAGAAGCGTGAGGGACGAATTGGCCGTACTGCCACAGACTCGCTTCGTTGGATGAAGAATCAGGAAAAACTGCACACGTGGAACCGCAAATGGTTTGCGGGCGGCAATCTCTCTGCTAACCTTTGTGTGGCGGATAATATCACCGACCACCCTCCATTCCGTTACTTCTCTGATGCGATAGGTCTGGGTCTTGAGGTGTATGCTGGTAAGTATTTCGACCGCAAATTAGGTGCCCGTGTCGGTCTGGGTGTTCACAACGTGAAGAACCGTGTGGACTATGAAACGGTGGATCAAGCATGGGCTGCTTTGACCATCACACCTGAAGAGGGTGGTGACCCCATCCATTTGTACACGGACAATGGTTTCTTCCGTTTCACGGCGATGGAACTCTACGCAGATGCCATGTTTGATGTGACGGGTGTAGCCCTGACCAACAAGTTCTATCCCTTGCATGTACACGCTATCGTGGGTGTCGGTATGATGATGTCTGGGACAAAAGCACTGAAGAATCCTGGCAGACTGAACTCTTTGGAACAGACTGAGGATCACTTCTATATTGTCAATGGGCAACAGACTGGCGCACAAAGTTTTGAGGGACGCGTGAAGAAGGGTTCACACGTCGGCATTGCTGGCCGTCTGGGTCTGATGTTCGACTACCGTTTCAGCCAGAAACTCTCTGCTGACTTTGAACTGATGACTACCTTCACGGACGATAAGTTTGAGGGCATCAAATACGATGAGCCTTTCGATATCCTCGTCAAACTCTCAGGTGGCATACGCTATTACTTCTGAGAAGTGATAGCCTCCAAGTCGGCTTCCAGATTGGTGAAGTCGCCTTGCATACTGACAGCCATCGCTTGAGGTTTCTGATACATCACCATCACTACACGGCTTGGGTCTTTCTTCGACTGCATCACAGTCAAGTCCCGGCCGTCTTGTTTTGTGTTGAGTACAGTCTTGAAACCTTTGCCGGATAGCTGCTTGGGCAATTTCGTGCCCAACTTCTTGCCAGCCTTATCGCCACGTGACACGAGAATCATGATGCTCTCAATGCGCTGAATCATCTGTGAAAGGCCGGGCATATCAAATTGGTCGAGCGGCACGCGTGACAACATGTTCTTGGTCACGACGGTTGTGTTCATGTCACCCATCTCGCTGTACTTCTGGAGAATTTCATCTTGTGCATTCATCGTCAGTGTGGCGAAGAGCACAATTAAAGTCAAAACGAATCTATTCATTTTCCTGTTCTTTTTGTTCTTTATGCTTTTTGTGGCTGCAAAGTTAGGACTTATTTGTCAGATAATGAAATTTTTTCGTAACTTTGCACTCAGAAAGGAGAGTCCGACACATGAAGACAAGAATTCCCGTCATCCTGCTGGCAGTCGTTTCATTGCTGCTTACAGGCTGTTTCTCTTCGAAGAAGGCCACGAAAAATCCACGTGGACAAGCTACCGTGCTTGCCACTGAAGACCCCTTCCAGGAGACTGACGAGGTGACTATCAATTTCAAGAAGATGAAGTCGAAGGAATGGTATAGTCCGCTGGATGACGCGAAGGTCATCAGTCCTTTTGGTGGCAAACGTCCCAACCACAAGGGGACAGACCTCAAGACGAAGGCGAAAGACAAAGTGCGAGCTGCTTTCAAGGGAACCGTCACCTTCTCTGGTCAGATGAGTGGCTACGGCAATGTGGTCTTTATCAGCCATCCGACGGGTTTGGAAACACGTTATGCTCACAACTCCAAGAATCTCGCCAAGCAGGGTGATAAGGTTAAGCCTGGCGATGTGATAGCTCTCGAGGGCAAGACCGGCAACGCTACGACTGAGCACGTTCACTTTGAGACTCGCATTGGTGGACAGGCATTCGACAGCGAACTTATCTTTGACCATAAGAAGAATGAACTGCGTAAAGTGAAACTGACGGCCAAAAAGAAGAATGGTGCAGTCGAAATAAATGTAAAATAAAGAATAGAAAGATATGGCACTTAAAGAAACTCCTGTATTGTTATTGACAGGTTATCTCGGCAGCGGCAAGACTACGCTGCTCAACCGCATACTCGGCAATCAGAAAGGTATCCGTTTTGCTGTGATTGTGAATGATATCGGCGAAGTGAACATCGACGCAGACCTCATCCAACAGGGCGGTATTGTTGATCAGAAAGATGACTCGCTGGTCGCCCTTCAGAACGGTTGCATCTGTTGTACGCTGAAAATGGATCTCGTCGAGCAACTTACTGACATCATGAAGATGCAGCGTTTCGATTACATCGTCATTGAGGCATCCGGCATCTGCGAACCTGCTCCCATTGCTCAGACCATTTGCTCCATCCCCACGATGGAACCTAAGTACTGGGCGAATGGCTTGCCTCGACTCGACTGCATTGTCACAGTGGTTGATGCCCTTCGCATGAAGGACGAATTTGGTTCAGGAACCTCGCTTCAGAAACCCAATATCGCAGAGGAAGATATAGAGAATCTGGTCATCCAGCAGATAGAATTCTGCAACATTGTCCTCCTCAATAAGGCTGCAGAAGTAGAACCTCAGGAACTCGAACGCATCAAGCAAATCGTACGTGCCCTCCAACCTAAAGCTGAGATCATCGAATGCAACTATGGTGACGTCGATTTCGATAAGATACTCAATACGAACCTCTTCGATTTCGATAAGGTGGCGACCAGTGCTGCTTGGATTGAAGCTGTAGAGGGTGAACACCATGATGACGACGACGATGACGCCGATGATGAGGAGGAGGAACATGAGCATGATGAACACGATGAACATGATGAGCATTCCCATGATTCTCATGAGCATCATCATCATGATCACCACCATCATCATCACGACGAAGGTGAAGCCGAAGAGTATGGCATTGGCACTTACGTCTATTTCGCCCGTCGTCCTATGAAGCTTGGTATGTTTGATGATTTTGTGGCGCGTCTTTGGCCTAAAAATATCATTCGTGCAAAGGGCATTTGTTGGTTCAAGGGTGAGGAAGACATCTGCTACCTCTTTGAGCAGGCCGGTAAGCAGTTTTCCCTCAAGAACTGTGGCCAATGGTACGCCACGATGCCCAAAGACCAGCTTGAACGTCTGATGGAAGCAGAGCCTCGTGTCCGTGCTGATTGGGACGAGACTTATGGCGACCGCATGCAGAAACTTGTCTTCATCGGTCAGCACATGGACAAGGACATGAAGAATTTCCTCAAGGAAATGCTCGACATGTGCTTGGCTTAGAAGAACTGCAAATAAAACAATCTTGAACAAATAAACACCTATCTCGATTATGAAGTACGCACTCATCATCTTGCTCGCACTCATGACGTGTGGCATAGCGGAAGGAAAGAACGTACAAACGTTTGCCGCTGACAGTACTGACACCGATACCACCAAAACGACATTTCGTGAACGTCTGCAAGAGAAGAAGGAGCAGTTTATCCAGAACATTCAGGAGAAAATTGACTCGCTGAAACCCAAAGTCGAAGAGGCCATGATTAAGGCGGACAGCGTCCTTGACGTGAGAAACGCTAAAATCACTACCGACACACTTTGGGTGGCACGTCCACAGGAGACGTGGACCTTCCGTGCCAAGACTGATGTGTTTGGCGACTTCATGCATATCCGCGCTGTCGATAGAGGAGGAAATGTGGGCAATTATTATCTCTCTGCAGATCCCAAAGTGACGCTTGGCATTATGGCGAACTATCGAGGCATCTCCGCTTCTTTCTCCTTCTCGCCCAGTAAGATACTGAGTGATATCTCAGACATGATGTCTGCCATCAACTACTATAGCAACACCTTTGGTTTCGACCTCACCTTCGAGAAAGTGGATGCTTTTCATGGTCGCACCAGTTTGGATTCGCATTCTCACAAACTGGCCAACACCAATATGCGGCTCTTCGCATTGACTGGCTATTATGTATTCAATGGCAAGAAGTTCTCTCTGCCCGCAGTTTTCAACAGTACTTGGATCCAGAAACGCTCTGCAGGCAGTTTCTTAGTACAGGCAGGCTTCAACACTGGACGCATCAAAATTGGTGATAACCTTGACCCTGAGCACGAATTTGCTTCTTCGCTCAACCGTATCGATATGAAATCCTTCTCTATCGGTGGTGGTTATGGTTATAATCTTGTGGCAGGCAAGCATTGGCTGATTCATGCGACAGCCCAACCCAGTCTTATGGTGTGGCAGAACTACAAGCTTCACACAACCGATAGTGAGGGCAATGTGGAGACGAACAAGATGGATAACGGTCGTCTCAATTTCTTTATCGTAGGTCGTCTGGGTGCCATCTACTCATGGGATCGTTATTTCATCGGTCTCACTTCTGTGGTGCAGCACTCCAAGAGCGGAAAAGACAGCGATTTCGCCTTGCGTGACACCCAATGGCAAGCCCGTGCTTTCTTCGGTTGGAGATTGCAAACCAAGTTGCATCGTCGTCCAGAACCTAAGCCAAGACGCCGCCGTGCTGTAAGGAAATGAGAAGCCTATTGTTTTCAAATAACGCCCGACACATAACGTGCCGGGCGTCTTTTATATATAATAATGTGTAATCAATTTTATTTCACCTCAACGCCAAGGGCATTGTAGCGTTTGCCGTCGCGATAAATGATGAGCTGACCATTCTCATAGACCTTCTTACCGTTGGTCGGAACCGTCTGCGAGTCATTGGTGATTTCATTGATGTCGGTTGCCTCATCCCAAAGAATTTGCACCTTGTCAATGTTGCAGCTGGGACCTGTAATCGTGAAACGAAGAATCTGTTGGCCCTCAGGAATTTCTTTGGAAAGTCTGCCTTCGACCACTTTATAGGTTCCCCAATCGTTATTGGCGGTCTGTGGAACAGATACGGTCGCCAGTGTGGTGGTGGTTCCGTTCTTGACAAGACTGATGCGGAAGCTTGAGCCAGTTGTACCTGACGAAACGGTTGCTTTGTAGGTGTAATAGCCCGTCTTCGTCACGTTAACAGTGTATTCTGTCCACTCGTTCGCAGCGGTATAACCAAGTGCTGCACCACCATTGCCTTTCACGATATCCATACCCTCTGCATCAGAACGATAAGACTGGTAATCGCCCTCTCCATCGGAGTTGGAATCGTGGAAGGAAAGCCCTTCTCCGCCCTTGTCAAAGTTCTCGGCTTGGATAGTGCCGGGGATGTTGACCGTTCTATATGGCGAGCGTTTGTTGGTTACTTTCAAATTGTAGGAGTATTGTTTAGAGATCTTCCCCTCATTGGTGATTGCCTCAGCTATGACTTTATAAGTGCCTTTGGCTGTTGGCTTATAGGTGGTTTCGAATGGTGCTTCATTGACAGTCTTGATCAATCTGTTGTCAACGTAGAATTTAACGCTCTGGACCTTGTCTGAGGTTGTGGTAGCTTTGAGCGTGGCATTCTCATTGACTGTCGCAGTCGTTGGATCGCTGGAGAGGGTGAGTTTGACGTTTGAATCAATATCGAGGTGTTTGAAGACCACCTTGTCGATGTCGCCACTTTCACCCGTCGCAGTAATGCGAAGTATATGTTGACCTTCAGCGAGAGAAATCAGTGTGCGACCGTGTACAGGTACGTAGTTGCTCCATGAACCATCGCCCGTTTGTGGTACAACGATGGTCTCGCTCAAGTTTTTGGATGAGTTGTCGGTCTCTATTGTCATCTTAAACGATGCGCCAGTAGTGCCACAAGACACGTAGGCATCGTATTCGTAGTAACCTGCCTCCTTCACGTCGATGGTGTATTCGAGCCATTCGTCAGTATGAGTGTAGCCAATCGTATAACCTACACCGCTGACGCTCTTGATGTCCACGCCGCCAACGTCGCTACGGTAACCACCGCCATTACCCTCACATTCTTTGTTTGAATCGTGATAGGTGACTTCTTCTCCACCTACGTCAAAGTTCTCAGCCTCGACCGTACCAGGAAGTTCGATGGCTGTTCCCTTATATGGCGTACGACGTCCCTTGACCGTCAAAGTCTGTGTGGTGGTTGACTTGTTCTCCTTGCCTTCAGCGTCTGTGGCGATGGCTGTAATAGTGTATTTGCCTTTTGCTGCAGGTGCATATTCCAAAACATAAGGTGCCTCAGTCAGCGTTCCGATCAGCATGTCATTGGCATAGACCTTCACGCTTGCAATGCTGCTGTTGATTACGCTTGCTGACAAATTGATGTTCACTGGTTCGTCGGTATAGACGGTCTTGGATGAGAGAGAAGATACTGCCACAGAGATTTTCTTGTTCTGCTCATAAGGGGTGAAGGTCAGGCTCTTGATATAGAAGCCACCCTTGTCTGTGTTCAGACAAATGACATGACGACCAGCAGTCAGTTCCTTCTTGAGTACGCCATGCAGTTTCTGGAAGTTAGTGGTGCTACCTGTTGCAGGCACTTCAATGAAATCAGAGAAGTAGGTCAGGTTGTCGAAGCCATATTCAGAAAGGTGGAATACACCACCATCATCCGCTGCTGCCACCTCGGCATCGAAAGAATAGATACCCGTTTCTTTGACATCGACGGTATATTCCATCCAACCATCGTTTTGGGTTGCATTTGCGGCGTTACGTCCCACACCTTTGTTGTTTGTCACATTTGTTGCGCC
Source organism: Bacteroidaceae bacterium (assembly GCA_017534705.1). Lineage (GTDB taxonomy): Bacteria > Bacteroidota > Bacteroidia > Bacteroidales > Bacteroidaceae > RUG11857. The sequence continues at coordinate 2,120 of JAFXVU010000027.1, read as the reverse complement.
CTTGTCGTATTCGTTAGTTTTAATAGTGCCAGGCAACTCTGTCGGAGTGCCGTTGTAGGGCTCACGTTTAGTGGTCGAACTAAGAACCTCAAAATTGGCATAACGATCATATTGGTTGCCGTCGTTGGTATAAACGGTAGCTTTGATTGTCTTGATACCAGTGGAATTGGTGGGAACTGTGTACTCTGTGATGTAAGGCTCCTCTACCATTGTGTTGACCACAGTTCCAGTGAATTTTCCAGTTGAAGTATTGAGGGTGCCAATGGACAATTCTACCTTCTCGATGGCGATGTCCGACTTTTCCTTCTTGGCATCAGTGGTAATATGTGTACGTACCTTGATGGGCAACACGTCACCCTTTGCCACTTTATAGTCTTTAGGTCTCACATAGACACCCACGCGCTTCTTCATGCCAGGGTAGGGACTTTTTGCAGTTTTAGCTTTTGTGGTGGCCATGTACTCCTTGATGTAGTTCATAGCGGGGCGGGGATTGCTTCCGTTATACAATCCTGAATGATCCACCCATGTGGAGCCATAGATATAGCCCCAGATTGTGACACCAGCACAATAGTCCGCTTCCCACATGACGGGGAGGATCTTTTGATATTGTGTCTTCTGCTGGGCGTCATTTTGAATGTTGACATCCAATTCCGTGATGTACATCGGCATCTTCAGGGCATTCTGTTGCTTGTTCATCACACTTGACAGCGTTTCTGCACTAATGTCATTCACGTCGTGTGATTGGTTTCCATAGGCATCGATGGGGGCACCAGCATCGCGCAGTGCTTTTACCAGATTGATGTAGTTATCTACGTCACCGTTTTGAGGTAATAACGAGTTATAGTCGTTGTAGATGAGGATGGAATTGGGGAAACGCTCATAAGCCATTTCAAAGGCCTTGATAAGCCAGTCGTAACCTGTCTTACCTCCACCACCCAAGGATTCCTTCATCAATGGATTACCTTGTTGGTGCATTCCAATCGCTTCATTCACCACATCAATCATGGGAAGATTGTATTTACTCTTATAATGATCCCTAACATTATTAAACCAGTTCTCAAGAGCGTTGAAGCGTTTTGTGATGGACATGCTACTATTGAACCAATCAGGGTATTGGGCACCCCACACCAATGCATGGAACTTAAAAATGAACCCATGTTCATGTGCATAATTGAAAGGCGTGTCGCAACTCCAATTGAAAGATCCTTGCCTGCTGCCCTCTACAGAAGACCACTTCGATGAGTTCTCTGGCGTGACTTGATTCCAGAGATTACTGTAGGTGAGGCCATTGACGTCCATGCCGTTGTTCCATCCCGTTGTGATGTTGCCTAAGAACTTGTCTGGGTTTTTCGACAGTCCATTCGTTGTGTACGATGTTGACTGTGCTCCTGCCGTCAGTGGCAGCAGCCAGCACAGGGCTGCCATTAGATGAGTAAAATGTTTGTTCATAAAATGTTTTGTTATATAGTTTTTGGTAATTCAATCCTATATTATAAATAATGTGTAGGAGTTTGTGAGTGCAAAGTTAGGAAAAATCTTTCAATCCCAACACATCTGTGGCGTTTTTTTTGTTTTTCTTCCTTTTTACCCCCTTATCTTTCCATCCCGTTCTAAAACTTTTTCAGCCCCGTTGTAAAAAGTTCTAGGACGCGTCCCAGAAAAAACTCGTTCGCAGTTCCAAAATCAGGGGTTAAAATACAAATGACGGTAAAGGGAGGGGCAAAATCATTTTTTTTGTGTGTTTTTATCAAAAAAAAGTTGGTTTATTGTTTGGATGTTGAGAAAATTTTATATCTTTGCATTCGAAAAAAGTTTACCAAAACGGGAAACTTTCCGAGAGGAGAGAAAGAAAAAGTTTTCCGTTTTGGAAAATTTTTTGAGAGTGATGAAAGAGGGAAGGTGCTGAAAGAGAGGTGATTACTGATGCTGATGTGGAGAACTGGTTAAACTCCGAAAAGTAAAAAGTTGTCCAAAAGTGAGTTTTTATATTACACATTAATGCATATATATTATCAGAAAAACAATGGAAATTAGTAATTTTACCATTACCAAGAGAGACGGCTCGAAAGACAGTTTCTCGCTTGACAAAATCATGAACGCGATTGTGAAGGCGTTCGAGA
>JAFXVU010000270.1 GCA_017534705.1 Bacteroidaceae bacterium | reverse complement strand
GTTTCGAATAAAATATTGTTAGTCACAAACTTACCAGTCTCCGCAATTGCTTTCTCAACAGCACTAAGATCAGTCGTCTTACGCTCATAGAGGTCGACCCCACCCTTGGCAAGAATCACATGACCGACGCCACGATACGGGTATCCATCCTGAACATGGAATTCGAAACGACTGGGAGCCGCCACATTCGGCAGATTGATGACACGCTGACCATTGATATAGTATTTGAAGGCACGTTTGTTGAACGAAATAGCGAAATGGTTCCACTGCCCAAACTTAACACATTTTTTCAAATCTTCCCATTTCAAATCGCCAGTCACATCACCCGAAGCACCACTACCCTTCTTAAATGAATAGTTTCCATAAACATCTGGACTACCTGGACGGAACATTTTATAGATATTGCCAAGTTCGTTGTCACCCTGACAGAAATAAATATGCCATGCCATCTGGTCTATATCACCAGGCTTGCACATAAACTCCTCCCACTCAAGGGTAAAGACATCAGGCAGATAAGACTTCATATTCTGCATCAGAGGGGAGAAAACAGTAGTTCCTGAGGTATTGCTGTGCGCATACTTCTTGCCGTTGACGGAAGCCACTTCCAGACTGCCATCACTGATATCCCACTTGGAGGGGAACTCGCCCATCTGCTCACCAGCGAAGTCATCTTCAAAGAGGATCACGCTACCGCGAACGAAGTCACTCTTCTGGCTCTTGGCATCAACGGGCGTATCATCACCCTGATCTGTCACCTCGGCATCCTCGTAGTCGGCATCATTGCTCTTACTCTTTTTCGTGCCGTTGATGGCATCGTCTATGGCGTCGTCGGTCTCGCGAGTAACCTTATTAGTAACTTTATTGGACACTGCGTTCTCGGCTGCATTGACAGCTCGGTCCTTCAGGCGCTTGAGGAAACCCTGAGCATCGGCCGTGACGGCGAAAGCCACTGCCATCATCAACATTAAAACGATTCTTTTCATGTCTGTCTTAGGTTGGTTTATAATTTGACATAAAAGCCCCAACGCGGGAATGCGTCAGGGCTTGTGAATTCTTGATTAGAGGGCAACCAGCACACCAAGGGTGGGAATGAAGCGTCCCCAGTCCTCTACGACCTGATACTTTGCATCAAAGAAGATCTTCCACTTGTCGTTGACGGGCAGCTCTGCACCGGCACCAATGTTGAAGCCGACCTTGGCCTCGCTCAGGAAACCGAAAGAGTTCTCGCTGTGACCGACAAAGGCAACACCGGCGAGGGGATAGACGTTGATGGCGTCTGTTGCCGGAATGACATACTGCAGATTGACGTTGATGTCCGACATCGAAATACCATCATGTTTGAAGAAGTGGTCTACCTGTGCATCAGCACGTAAGTTGGTGAGGAGCTCGTACTGACCTTTCACACCAATACCGAAGTTCTTGTAGTCAGTGTGGATACCATAGCTGAGGCCTGCGCCTACAAACATATCACCCTGCTCAGCAAACATGGCTGTAGAGAACAGCATCATGCAAGCAATCATCATTAACTTTTTCATACGCTTTAATTTTTTGTTAAGTGTTTATTATTCTGTTTCTTAGTCTTAATTCGGCTGCAAAGATAAGCAATTATTTGAAAACGGAGCATCATTTTTGTAAAAAAATGCCTATAGACCCTAAAATTCAATCATTACTCAACAGAATCTGCAAGATACGGTCTGCCGTACGTCCGTCCCAACGGTCGGGCAGCGCACAGTGTTTCCACGAGCCTCTGACCATCTTTGTCACAGCCTCACTCAACCGCTCGGGATCCTCTCCTACGAGCACGTTAGAACCTACGGTCACCGTCTCCTGATGCTCGGTATAATCATTCAGAGTGATACAGGGAACACCATTGAAGGTAGCCTCCTCTGCCACGTTTCCAGAGTCGGTTATCACACCTTTGGCGTGAGCAGTCAACCAGCCAAATTCAAGGTAGCTTAAAGGGCTTATCATCAGCAGTTTACCTTCTAAGCTTTCAAGCTCTTTACGGGCATAGTCACGCAATGGGGCAACAATAGGCACAGAGCCAGCGGCCTTAGTCATTGCGAGGATCATTTTGCTGAGATTATCCTTATCAGCTAACAGAGCCTTGCGATTAAGGGTAAACACGATATACTGTCCCTCCTGAATGTCAGGCAGCGAGGCTGGCTTCTTCAAACGGTCACGGTTAAACCGCAGTGTATCCATCAGGATATTCCCCACCATGAAAGTCTGCGACTGCTCCGACTGTTCACGAGTAGCCACACCCGTACTGCGCACTCCGGCAGTGAACAAATAGTCGGAAAGAGCATCAATCACCAGGCGATTTATCTCCTTTGGCATATTTATATTAAAGGAACGCGTGCCAGCCACCAGATGAGCCAGACGGATGCCACGTTTCTTGGTGACGATGGCGGCGGCCATCGTGGAGGCCAGATCATCGACCACTATCACAACATCTACAGGATGATCGTCGAGAAAACGGTCGAAGCGAGCCATCACCTCACTGGTAATCTCATTCAGTCGTGAGCTGCCTACACCGAGGAAATACTGTGGACGAGTGATCTGAAGATCTTCAAAGAGCGACGGTTCCAAGGTTGGGTCATCCTCACAGCCCGTATAAACAAGATAACACTCCAGACTCCTGTCGCCGGACGTCTGTCGTCTGTTTATCTCCCTCACCAATGGTGATACCTTTATGAAATTTGGTCTTGCACCAGCGATAATACAGATAATTTTGCTCATAATCGTTTAATTTTTGTTGCAAAGATATGTATTTTTCCCCAAATATTTGGATAATTTGAAGAAAAACTGTAAATTTGCAGCGAAAATATACGGGTCGTGCCGCATAGATCGGGATACTCTACAATAAAAAAATTCATTGGGACTGTTTCCCTTGCCAATGGCGGGCCACAGTTATCCTTCGGGAGAGCATAATGCCGGTGGATTACAACAGCAGGGAGCACCCTTATCGTGTGAAACAGGAGTTTTCACCAAATCATCGGCACGTACCCGATTTTTTTAGTTTATAGTTTACAGTTTATAGTTTACAGTTTACAGTTTACAGTTTACAGTTTATAGTTTACAGTTTACAGTTTATAGAAATGTTTTCTGGAATCATTGAGGAATTTGCCACCGTTGTGGCTATTAAGAAAGACCGTGAGAATATCGATTTTACGCTGAAGTGCTCTTTCACCAGTGAATTGAAAATTGACCAGAGCGTCGCCCACAACGGTGTATGCCTGACCGTAGTAGCCATTGACGGTGAGGAGTATGTGGTAACAGCCATGAAAGAGACTTTAGACCGCACAAACCTTGGACTACTGAAAGTTGGCGACAAGGTGAACGTAGAGCGCTCAATGCTCATGAATGGCCGTCTTGACGGTCACATTGTACAGGGTCATGTCGATGAGACCGCCACATGTATTGCGATGGAAGATGCCGACGGCAGCACATACTTCACCTTCGAGTATCCAGAGAACCGTGAGATGGCCAAGAAAGGCTACTTCACCGTCGACAAAGGTTCCGTCACCGTCAACGGTGTCTCGCTCACCGTCTGCAACCCCACCTCCAACACTTTTCAGGTGGCCATCATCCCCTATACCTTCGAGCACACCAATTTCTGCGATATCCGCATAGGAACAGTCGTTAACCTCGAGTTCGACATCCTTGGAAAATACATCGCACGTCTACAACAATTATAATCAACTATGCGCTTTCTTAGAAAAACCATTATCCTACTGGTACTGGTGGTGGTGTCAGCCACCCACGCCCAGCGCAATGTAATCCACATTCTATCCACCAACGACATGCATTCGTCGATGGATTATTTCCCTCAGTTAGCCGCACTCGCCGACAGTTTGCGCGACATCGATCCCGGACTGCTCATCCTCTCTGCAGGCGACAACCGCACGGGTAACCCCTTGAATGACCTCTTTGAGATACCCGCCTACCCGATGGTGGCACTGATGAATCAGGTTGGCTTTGCAGCCTCCGCCCTCGGCAACCATGAGTTCGACATTGCCTCACTACCCAGACTCATACCGCTGTCGAACTTCAGTTATATCTGTGCCAACATTGTGCCAGACTACACCTCCGGCATCCGTACCGTACCCTGTAAGGTGTTTGACGTGCGAGGCACAAAAGTGGGTATTGTCGGCGTGGTGCAGGTGAATAAATGGGGCCGTCCTGACACCCACCCCGACAACGTACAAGGCATTAAGTTCTTAGACCCCATGGAAACCGTTCGTCGTTTTGAATGGCTCAGCCGTGAGTGCAACGCCACCATCCTGCTCTCACATGTCGGCTATGATGACGATGTCAAGATGGCAGAGCAGTTCCCCTGGTTAGACCTCATAGTAGGCGGACACACCCATAAACAGCTCACGTCAAATGAACCTCTCCACAATGGCGTGCTCATTACCCAGAACAAGAACAAACTGACCACTGCCACCTATATCACACTGACCTTGGACAGCGGCAAAGTTGTGAGTAAGCAAGCCGAATACTTCGACCTTAAGACCTATCCCCGTCGCAACATCATTGTCGACCAAATGGTCAAAGCATTCAAGGGTAATCCCGCCTTCAGCCGTGTGCTCGCTGTCGCTGACAAGCCCTTCGACAACATCAACGAAGTCGGAGCAATGGTCTGCGACGCCTTCCTTGAAGGCACAGGTGCTGACATCGCTATTGAGAACTACCGGGGCGTACGACTCGAGCACATGCCCGCTGGCGATATAACAGTACTTAACGCCCTCGCAATTGACCCCTTCGGTAATCAGGCCGTAGAGATGACGATGACAGGCGACCAATTATACCAAATGCTTACTGCTTACAGCCGTATGGACATCTTCCACTTCCCACATCTGGGTGGACTGCTCGCTGAGGTGAAACTCGACAAGGCCGACTCAACCGTCATCCAGAGTTTCAAGCTCATGACGCCCGATGGGAAACCCCTCGACAAGAAACGCAAGTACCGCATCGTGACCAACACCTATGTCAGTGCCACATGCACCAACCTCAGTCCCGACGACATCAATGTGCTCAATGCCCAGACTTCCGACCTCATCATGCACTTCCTTGAGCAGAAAGGCCACGTCGACTATAGTGGCGTCAAGCGCGTCTGGTTCAAGTAAAGGAGTTGTGAGGGATTGGAGATGAGGGTCGTGGCACCATGAAAGAGGAGGAAGTTGCGGTCGCGAAACCCCCAAAGAACGGAGACGCAAGGGATACCGGCATTGGCAGCTGTCTGAATGTCCACATCGCTGTCTCCAACGTAAACAGCCTCATCCTTCCCTACTCCAAGGGCTTTGAGAACTGCAAAGACAGTATCTGGAGCCGGTTTCTTTTGAATTCCCTGATTCTCATTCTCACCAATGGCGACTTCTACAGTGCCTTGGAAGAAGTGACGGCATAATTCCTGAGTGGCAGCCATCATCTTGTTGCTAACCACTGCAATATGGTT
>JAFXVU010000269.1 GCA_017534705.1 Bacteroidaceae bacterium | reverse complement strand
CGAGGAACTGAAGAAGGAATTCGACAAACTTACCACCCAAAACGCCACCTTCATCTTCGTCACCAACGAAATCGGTTCAGGAGGGGTCAGTGACAACGAGGTACAACGCAAATTCACAGATGTCGAGGGATGGATGAACCAGTACGTCGCTGCCCACGCCGACGAAGTCATACTCATGGTTTCGGGCATCCCCGTCAAAATCAAATAACAACAGGATAATAATTCGAAAATTCGAAAATTCGTGATTAATAGAATATCCAGATAATGAATAACCCAATGATTGAATTCAATATTCCACCCGTCGACCGCACTTTTGTCCCTCAACTCCAAGACAAAATCGACAACCTCAACAAACCCAAAGGCGCTTTGGGGCGTCTGGAGTCACTCGCACTGCAAATGGGGCTTGTGCAACACTCCCTCACTCCTCAACTGCACCACCCGTGTCATATTTTACTCGGTGCCGACCACGGCATCGAGCGCGAAGGAGTCAGCGTATCACCACGGGAAGTGACATGGCAACAAATGGAGAATTTCTGTCGCGGAGGAGGAGGTGTGAACATGTTCTGCCGACAGCATGGCTTTAAACTCTTCATCGTTGATATGGGTGTGGACTACGACTTCGACCCTGCATTGCCCATCATCAACCGGAAAATCGCCTATGGTACACAAAACTTCCTTCACGGCCCGGCGATGACTGCCGACCAGATGCGACAAGCCATCAACACGGGCGCCGAAATGGTGGACCGCTGCTATGAGGAGGGGTGCAACATCATCTGTTTCGGCGAGATGGGCATCGCCAACACATCACCTTCATCCATCTGGATGAGTCTCTTTGAAGACATTCCACTCGAACGATGCATTGGTGCTGGTGCCGGACTCAACTCTCAAGGCCAACAACACAAGTACAACATACTCAAGGCGGCTGTGGACAAATTCTTCCAAACTACGGGTATATGCCCCAAGCATCTGTCCATAAACCAAAGAGAAAATAAGATAATAAATCCTTACACATTGAAAGAAACGGAAGTTATCCTTCAATGGTTCGGAGGCTTCGAGATGCTGGCTGCCACAGGAGGCATGTTAAGGGCTGCTGAGAAAGGTATGCTTTTCTTGGTTGACGGTTTCATCATGACAGCATCTGCTTTAGCAGCTATATGTTTGAACACCAATGCTAAAGACTATACCATCTTCACCCATTGCGGAGATGAGTCTGGCCACCGAATGATGCTCGATGGCATGGGCGCCGACTCCCTGCTATCCCTTGGCCTACGCCTCGGTGAAGGGACAGGTGCCCTCTGCGCTTATCCGCTTCTTGTCTCTGCCGTTAACATGGTAAACGAAATGGACAATTTCCAACACGCTAACATCACCAAGTATTTCTAAAAAAACTGGATACTCCGAATACTCCAACCCTCAAAAAGAAACATCCCATGCTCATCCTCCACCGTCTCGCCGCCACCATCATGTTCTTCACAAAACTTCCTTTGTGGAAATACATCGAAGTCGATAAAACGCACTTCAAGCACGTGGTACCCCTGTGGCCCTTGGCTGGATGGCTTACCGCCGGACTCATGATGTTGGTCTATTGGGGCGCGTCCTTTGTGTTTCCCACACCTATATGCATCTTGCTGGCCTTAGTCAGCCGACTTATGCTCACAGGAGCACTTCACGAGGACGGTTATGCCGACTTCTGCGATGCCTTCGGATGCTTCACCAGCCAGGAAAGGACGTTGGAAATCATGAAAGACTCACACATAGGCAGTTATGGCGTGATAGGACTCATCATCTACTTCTTGTTGGTATTCATGTCGCTAACGCTCTTGCCAAGCCAACTGCTGCCCATGGCTTTCTGCGCCGACCCTTTCTGTAAGTTTGTCTCGGCAAACATCATCAACTTGCTGCCTTACGCACGCGACGAAAAACAGGCGAAGAACAAGGTGGTCTACTCCAGAATGAAACCCACCGAGTTCTTCGTCTGTCTTGTCTTGGGGATGCTGCCTTTGTTGCTGCTCCCACATTATTCTTTGATTCTTGCCGGCGTAATGCCTGTCTTGGTGTCGGCTTTCCTCTTCTTATGGATGAGGAAACGGATTGGAGGATACACTGGCGACTGCTGTGGTGCTACCTTTATCCTCAACGAACTGGCTTTCTACTTGGCGCTTCTCGCCATCTGCCACATCCTCACCCCATAAGACCTTAAGAACCTTAAAGACCTTAAAGACCCTAAGGACCCTAAGAACCCTAAAGGCCTTTCAAAAGCCGCTATCTCAATTCTTCGAAAGCCTTATTCTTCTCTATTGTCCACTTCTCACGCTTCGACAAACCACAGTCCGAGCCAATGAACATCTTACCTGCCTCAGCGTCACCCTTCAACTGCCAGTTGAGCCATGCTAAAGCTGCAACGGTGAACTCACCACCGTGTGGCTCACGATAGGTGCCTCCATGGCCTACAGGATAGTTGATGGCGCAAGCTGGAACATGCTCAATACGATGGAAGTCATCCATGCCGTTTCCGTATGCGATATCCGTCTCGCCGCCAAGCAGATAGAGAATTGAAGTGTGTATCTCCTTCAACTTCTCCTTGGGAGGCATAGGCATACCACCAACAGCCTGATTGGCATTCTGCTGGTTGAACAAGCCGCTGTTGCAAATCATCAACGTCTTGATACGAGGGTCGGCACAGTTGAAGAGGGTCTGCAGACCACCACACGACATACCAGCAACACACAGGTTCTTCACGTCAATCTTCTGATAATAAGGCGATTTCTTGTCGGCATTCTGTTTGTAAGCCCAGTCTATGCTCTCAATCTGCTGTTCCGACTTCGACATCGGGCCTCTGTACCATTCGTCAGTCATCGGTATCTCACCTGTGGCCAACACAATGTAACCATGTGAAGCAATCTCATTGAGGAAGTTGATGTGCTCGAACGGAGAGTTGGCACAAGCACCATTACCCCATACCAACACTGGCAAGGGATGCTTAGCGTCAAAAGCCTTGAGGTCCTGCGGCACGAAAACCGTGTGCTGGGGAAGCCCTTCCACTTCTGTCATAATGACCTTATAAGGACCTGTGCCGCCATCCTCAACGACACGAGATTTCAACTGTGCCATGGCGGTCAAACCCATGCACAGCGTCAACATGAATAATAATGTCTTTTTCATTGTCTGATTTATTTATTTTATATGTGTTTAACTAAAGTTGTAACTACTCAGTTCACCACGCTGGCCATGTCCCTGAAAGGGACCACTCTTTATAACCGTGGGTGCATGCAGCGAAGCCATGTCCCTGAAAGGGACCACTCTTTGTAACCGTGGGTGCATGCAGCGAAGCGGAATGCACCTACGGATCATGGGCAAATACGAATCACCCATCGACCCTAAAGGGGTCGCCCATCGCTCAGTCATTTGGTAATTGTCCATATTAGAAACTTGCCTCACTACCTTGTTTCAAAATGTTTCATAAAATGTTTCATTTTGTCACGCCCATGAAACATTTTTGCATATGACATTGCATGGAAATACGGTAAAACGCCCAGAACCACCCGAAAACCATGTATATTTATACTATTTCTGCATAAATCCCTTCGATTTAACATTTGTTATGAAACATTTTTCTCTTATTTCCTGATGCCCTCAGTGGCCAGACGATTGAGGTACTGGCCATACTCGTTCTTAATCATCGGCTGGGCTATCTCTTTCAATCTTTCTGCAGTAATCCATCCGTTCTTGAAAGCTATTCCCTCCAAACATCCTATCTTCAATCCCGTACGTTTCTCCAACACTTCGATGAAGGTGGAAGCTTCGCTCAGACTGTCGTGGGTACCGGTATCCAACCAGGCAAAACCACGGCCCAGCAACTGAACCTTCAGCTCATGGTCGTTCAAGAACTGCTGGTTCACACTCGTAATCTCCAACTCCCCACGGGCGGAAGGCTTGATGTGCTTGGCTACTTCCACCACCTTGTTAGGATAGAAATACAATCCCACCACAGCATAGTTGCTCTTGGGCTGTTTGGGTTTCTCTTCTATGCTCAAGCAGTTGCCCTCGTCATCAAACTCTGCGACACCATAACGCTCCGGGTCGTTCACCCAATAGCCGAAGACAGTGGCCTTATTGTCTCTTTCTGCATTGGCCACAGCTTCTTTCAGCAGTCCTGTAAAACCTCTGCCATGGAAGATATTGTCACCCAGAACCAGACAAGCACAGTCGTCGCCCACAAACTTCTCGCCGATGATGAAAGCCTGAGCCAAACCATCTGGCGAGGGCTGCTCTGCATACTCGAAACGAACACCATAATCGCTGCCATCGCCAAGCAAACGCTTGAAACCTGGCAAATCGTATGGAGTGGAAATAATCAGAATGTCTCTGATGCCGGCAAGCATCAATGCTGAAATGGGATAATACACCATCGGCTTGTCATATATTGGTATCAACTGCTTGCTGATACCTTTGGTGATGGGATAGAGGCGGGTACCACTACCTCCTGCAAGTACGATTCCTTTCATAAGATGAATAAATTGTTGATTTGTGGTTTAATGATGCAAATATAAGACTTTTTCGAATCATTTCATCATTTATCACGTTTTTTATCTAACTTTGCTACAAACTTTACACCTCATGTCCCTAAAAGGGACGCCTCTTAGTAACCGTGGGTGCATGGAGCGAAGCCATGTCCCTGAAAGGGACGCCTCTTAGTAACCGTGGGTGCATGGAGAGAAGCGGAATGCACCTACGGGCCACGAGCGAATACGAATGGCCTCTCGACCCTGAAGGGGTCGCCCATCGCATCATGTCCCTAAGGGACTATTACCAAAAGACTAAGCAATTACACAACTAAATATGCAACAACTCTCACCCATCATGTTCGCAGGGACGGGTAGCGATGTCGGAAAAAGCGTCATCGCCACTGCCTTCTGCCGTATCTTCTTGCAAGACGGATACCATCCCGCACCTTTCAAGGCACAGAACATGGCGCTCAACTCTTATGCCACACCCGACGGACTCGAAATAGGACGCGCACAAGCCGTACAGGCGGAGGCGGCTGGCATACCCTGCCATACCGACATG
>JAFXVU010000268.1 GCA_017534705.1 Bacteroidaceae bacterium | reverse complement strand
CATCATCGCAGGTGGCGCCGGAGCCAACGGAAACCGTGTCCTCGCACTCGGTGTCACTGCCGGTATGGCCGTCGGAACACTCGCCCTGCTCTTCGTGGTGCCTGCTTTCTTCATTGTGTTCCAAAAACTGCACGAGAAGTATCAGGGCAGTCCATTGGAGGAAAAGGAGGAAGACCTTTCAGCAACTCATTTATAACATAGAAATCAATTTATTATAATTATGCAAAAAAGTTTATTCTCAACAGCTTTGCTCCTACTCGTGGGAGTGGTGCAAACAAACGCCCAGTCTATCTCAACTGAGCAGATGGACGAGCGATTCAACGACGGTACAAACATGCCGTTCGGATGGTTCGCCGAGGGTTGGAGCGTTAAAGACGGTCATGCCGTCTCAAAAAAAGAATCCTCTTTTGGTGGTTTCGGAGGAGGAAGTACAGGAACTGGTACTGGCACCGGTATGGGCGACTTCGACATGTCTTCCCTCTTCGGCAGCAACAAGAGTTATTACTTGCTCACACCGCCAGTGAACGTGACACCAGGCGATGAACTCGTTTTCTCAGCAAAGAAACCTGGCAAAGACGACAGCGGCGGTATGGGTGGTGGCAGCAGTTCTATGGATATGGGCGCTTTCTTCGTTGTGGAGAAGTCGGTCTATGGTAGCAACAAGTGGCTCAAGATTCAGGACTTCTACGACCAACTCAACGACACCTCCTTCCAAACCTTCACGGTTCCTGCCAACGACAGCGGAGAATACCGCTACCGTTTCCGCACATCCACGGGCATAGAAATCGACTCTGTGGCTGGTTTCCATATCGACAACCAGGCGCCCGACCTCTACGTGACTGTTGACAGCATCTCTACCGATTTTGTCAACTGGGGCATCCAGAAAGGCGACTCCACCAAGACCTTCTACGTCATCAACACTGGTACAGGTCCACTGAAGGTCAGGATTTCATCGTCAGACGATTGGCTCTTCAAGCTCAGCAACCGGGAATTCAACATCCAGGCCGGCGACAGCGCCAAACTGGATGTCACCTTCGTATACTCTGAGGGGCAAGTCGGTTGGAACGAAGCACTGCTCACCTTCTCTGCTACCGACAAACGACTGTCAGTGCAGAAAATCGGGGTTTCGGCTATCATCACCAAGCCTGGCGTTTGGGTAGAAGATTTCAATAACCCCAAAAAGGAATTACCTTACGGATGGTTCACCGAAGGATGGGAAATCACCGACAGCACGGCAGCTGTAAAGAGCGGCGGCTTCATGGGGGCATCGCCAGGCAGTTATCTCCTCACACCGCCACTTGATGTCCAGGCAAAAGAGGATGTGCTTGTCTTCGCTGTGAAGAAAGGCAGCAGTGGCTTCGATATGAGTGCCATGATGGACATGTTCATGGGCAACAGCACCAAAGCCAGCATCCTTACGGTAGAGAAATCCGTCTATGGCAGCAACTACTGGGAGAAAGTGCATGAGTTCACCGACTCCATTGACAAGAACTACACCATACTGGCTGTCACAGGTTTCGAGCCTGGACAATACCGTTTCCGCTTCAAGTCATCCAGTTCCGTGGCTATCGACTCCGTGGCAGGATACCGGTTCATCGACAATGCACCTGACCTCTATATCACCATCGACAGCGTGAACACCCCGCGCTACTCGTTCGGCATGGTCAAAGCCAATGCTACCAAGACCTTCATGGTCATCAATACGGGTACAGGAACATTGGAACTCAATGTGGCCTCAAGTGACCCGTCGGTATTCTCCGTGAGCCAGCAACTACTGAACATCGCTTCTGGCGACTCTGCCACGATTGATGTCAACTTCATCTATGATGAATTCTTACTGGGCGAGAAGAACGCCGACATCGTCTTCACTCCCTACGACGATCGTGTTAAACCACAGACCATCTCAGTCAAGGCCTATTCCACTTATGCCGAGGCATGGGAAGAGGACTTCGAACTTGATCCCGAGTATGTGGGCGACGATGAGAAGCCACAACCACTTCCCGAAGGATGGGAAACTACTGGTTGGGAACTCCGAAAAGGCGGTGCTGGAGGTATGGCATCCATAATGGGCGGAGGCAACGACTCCTGGCAGCCACAAGTGGCAGAAACGGAGTACGACCTCATCACTCCGCGCCTCCAGGCCAAGAAGGGCGATATGCTTTACTTCGAGGTCGCCATGAAGAGCGCAGGTGGCATGATGGGCATGTTCACTGGTGGCGGTGGTAACAATATTGTTCTCGCCTACTACAATCTGGAAGGAACTGATGAGTGGGTGAAGTTCGGAGAATACTACAAAGACGACGCTGTGATCTTCATGGCTCCCGTCAGCGGAATCTACAGACTGAAGTTCACTGGACGAGAAGTGACCTTGGACAATTTCATGGGCTTCAGGACTCCAATGCAGGACATCTATCTCTATGATGGTAAAGACAACAGCGAAGTACTGGCACAATACGACGGACAGCAAGTCAACGTGCACTACGACCGCGTACTTTCTGCCATCCCTAATGCAGACGGAACTTGGAAAAGTAAGGCTTTCACCCTCTGCTTGCCCTACGACTTCAACTTCTCTGAGTATTACTCCTCAGATAAAGTCAGAATTTACCGCTTAGTATATGTTGATTTCTACAATCAAAGCTTCATCTTCACCAATGATTTCAATTACGCTTCAGCTGGTTGTGCTTGGATAGTTGTTGTGGATGAAGGTTCGGTCAGACTCGACGCCGTTAATGTGACCATCCAAGCCAATTCTTGCGAAACAAGGGGGCAAAATGTCAGGGACTACAAAGATTTCACCACTATCAATCCTGAGGGCACTGCCGTAGGACAGTGGAAGGGAACATTCCAGAAAATCTACGATTACGAAGCAGAAGCACAAAACCTCTACGGCATGCAGAGCAATGGCAACTGGATACCTTATGTGGTAACCCCAGATCATGGTCGCGGATGGTCCTGGATTGGTAATTTCAGAGCCTATTTCCAGCCTGAGGAAAGAATGGGCAATATGGGAAGAAAAACATTCAAACCCATGTTTATGTTGAGTCTTGCTGGAGATGAGACTGAAGAAGTGGAGGAATTCCCCGCTGTGGAATTCGACGAGGAGTTCTTCACTGAGGACTATGCCACCCCAATCAATCATGTCATTACTGAAGCTGGCGATGAGAGCGAGCACCGTTACTACGACTTGCAGGGACGCCGCCTCAACGACAAACCAGCAAAGGGCCTCTATATCGATAACGGAAAGAAGATTTTTATCAGTAAATAGCATTTGTAGTTTTTCCAAGAAATGAAAAAACTGTCGAACATCTGTGCCGCTGCCCTTGTGAGCCTTGCGCTCACAGGGTGCGGCATCTATGAGAAGTACGAGTCGAAGGCGCAGATGCCCGCTGATGCCTATGGAACGACTGCCGACATCATCGAGGCTACCAACGGCAACTCTATTGCTGAGATGTCGTGGAGAGAGTTTTTCACAGATCCTCTGTTGCAAGAACTTATCGAGCAAGTGCTGGCTAACAACACTGACCTCAACTCCGCACGCATCGCCGTCGAGAAAAGTGAGGCTTCGCTGCAGGCTGCACGTTTGGCATACCTTCCGTCACTTTACTTCTCTCCACAGGGGACATTGGCCAAGTTCGACAACAACCCCTGGTCAAAAACCTACAACCTGCCCTTGCAGATGTCGGTGGACCTCGATGTGTTCGGTTCTATTACCAACAAGAAGCGAGCCTCAAAAGCCGTTCTCATGCAGAGCAAGTTGCGAGAGGAGGCTTTACGGGCTAACCTTATCTCAACAACTGCACAGCAGTACTACATGCTTCAGTTGCTCGACCGTCAATTGGAAATCATGATGGCTACCGACAGTCTGTGGAATGCCTCGCTGGAAACACAAAAGACGTTGTGGGAGAACGGAAAGTCCTACTCCACAGCTGTCAACCAAATGGAGTCGTCTTACCTGAACATCAAGACACAGATTGTTGACAACCGTCGCAACATACGCAGTGTGGAGAATGCCATCTGCCAGTTGATTGGCATCACACCACAACACATCAAGCGCAGCACATGGGGAACCTCTGCATTGCCACACCATCCAGAATCGGAAACGACCACCGGACAGCGTATGTTCGACACTCATTTTCTGAAAATCGGTGTTCCCGCCGCACTGCTCCAGAACCGTCCAGATGTACGCATGGCCGACTATGTCATGGCTGAGGCGTTCTACAACACGCAGTCGGCTCGTGCCGCTTTCTACCCCAGCCTCACACTGCAAGGTCTGGCGGGATGGACTAATAGCGCCGGTGGTGCAGTCATCGACCCTGGCAAACTGCTGCTTAATGCGGTGGCATCGCTCACTCAGCCCATCTTCGCTAGAGGACGGCTGCTGGCTAACTTGAAGATAGCCAAACTGACGGAGGAAGACCTCCAACGCAAATATGTACAGACCGTCATCGATGCAGGCAATCAGGTCAACGAGGCCATGGCTGACTGTCAGGCAGCACGCGAGAAACACGCCTACTATCATCGTCAAGTGGAGGTGTTGTTCGATGCCTACACTGGTACTCACGAACTGATGGACAATGGCAAAGCCAATTATCTAGAGGTACTGACTGCACAGGAAAGCCTCCTCAATTCACAACTGAATGAGGCAATGAATATGTACAAAGGCGCACAAGCCGTTATTGCCCTTTACATCGCATTAGGCGGAGGTAATAAGTGATTCTGTTGGTATCATCGACCAACTTCATAGATATCAATTAATATCAGAAACAAGAATCATTTCTGCTGTGTAGAACAGTAATATCTCATCCCTTTCTTTTACTAAAATCCCTGAAAGGGACATCTCTGAATAACCGTAGGTGCATGAAGCGCAAATTCATGCACCTACGGTCTTTTTTTT
>JAFXVU010000267.1 GCA_017534705.1 Bacteroidaceae bacterium | reverse complement strand
CGTTTTGTTCGCCTTTCTTGTAGCCAGTTGCGATTCATCCACTCAGAAATCGAATGGGAATGCCGTCATTCAAGAGGGTGTTTCCAACGATTCCACAGAAAAGGAAGAGGTAGCTGAGGACGATAAAGACGCTGAAGAAGCCACGAAAATCTACTCGCAACTCACCCTTCAGTGTTTTGTCGAGTTGTTCGGCAACCCGTCACTTGCAGAAAAGTACGGTTTCTCGTTCATCTATGAGGACTCCATGGACGATGAGGTTGAGACCACTGAGGTGGTTTATGGAAAATGGATAAAGAAAGGAGAGAAAAAGGAGGAATCAGACCTCGGTTACAAACTGGAAAACACTTCCAATCATTCCTGCTACTTCATTGTTGTTTCCGCCTCCTCTGATGGGGCAAGTCTGAACTTCGCCAACAAGGAAGATGCCGAAAGCGTTTTTGACCGAATGACAAAGAGTGAATCTTTCGAGTTCAATGGAATGCGCCTCGACCCGAGCAGGAACAAGGACAGTGGCTCCATCGAGTTGACGAGTGTCGAAGAAGAAGGATTCATCCAGAACCGCTATTCAATCTCTCCCGTTGAGTTGAATGACGGATATTACCAAATCGTCATCTGGCCGTATATGTAATCAATGAAGAGTGAAGACAATTCTTGAGCTTCATTCACTTTTACGTAATTCTGACACTTCGATTTGTGAAGCACCAAAAGCAGAGTGGAATTCACTTGAGCCATTCAATTATTTAACTGTCGATGTACCTCTTTACTGACAAGTTTCATAAACAAAACAAAAAGTTTCATGCACATAAAGCACATGAGAAAGGAATGTTGTACTTTTGCATCATCAACCAAAAACATAATCTTTGTATGAAACGAACATTACTATTATTACTTTCAGTTATTGTCGTCTCTTTCTACAGCCATGCCTACAAGAAAGAGAGCATCGACATCAATGTGAATGGCCAGAAACGTAACATGGTGGTCTTCACACCTGCAGCACAGCAACCCAACATGCCCTTGATGATTGTCACTCACGGCATGAACCAAAGCCCTGAATACCAATACGACTCCGATAAGTTCTACAACCTCATCGACACCGCCAAGTTCGTGGTGGCTTACCTGCGCAGCGACGGCAACACCTGGGACATCGGCGGAACAAAAGACCAGGACTTCGTCTTGCAGACCATCGACGAGATGGCCAGCCGCTATGGCATCAACACCAACCGCGTCTATTGGTCGGGCTTCTCCATGGGCAGCATGCTCATGTACCACTGTATGCCAAACGTGCAGGACAAAATCACAGTTTTCGCCCCTACCAGTGGTGTGCAGTTCAGCGAAGAACCTTGGAAACACTGCAAAAAGCCAGTGAACCTTATCCACTGCCATGCCTACGGCGACGATGTCTTCAATTATGACCAATACAATATCCACGGTTATGTGGAGAACATGGCGAAGATGAACGAGTTCACCACGTACATCAAGTTACAGAACTACAACCCCGGCTCATGGTACAACGGAGACAAGGAGGTGTGGAGCAACGACAAGACCGGCGCTGTGGTGGAACTCTTCTCCTACAACAACGGCGGACACTGGCCCATGGACGGCAACGCCAAGGAAATTTGGAACTTCTGCAAGCGCTTCTCGTTCAAGTCGCTCAGTGAGGAATTCCTAGAGGTCTACCAGAAGGCCTCCGACCTTATCACCGAGTGGAAGGACACTCCTGAGATGACATCCAAGACCGTCTATTCCACTTTGAAGAAAGCCCTCGAGAGTTACGCTCCAGAAAAGATGACCACCGATGCCCTGATGACCAACGCCATCGCCAGGCTCACCAACTACATCACCCTCTTCGAGAAAGCCTCAGCCAACGTCACCAAGGTGACCGACGGAGGGTCGATAGACCAACCGGATGACTTCGACCCCAACTTCCACATCTACCTCTGCTTCGGACAGTCGAACATGGAAGGCAACGCCAAGATTGAGGCCAAAGACCGCACAGGTGTGTCTCCACGCTTCAAGATGATGGCCGCCGTAGACATGCCTTCGTCCAACCGCAAGAAGGGCGAGTGGTATGTGGCCTATCCCCCACTCTGCCGCGACTGGACTGGGCTAACCCCTGCCGACTACTTCGGCCGCACCATGGTGGAGAACCTGCCCGACAGCATCACTGTGGGTATCATCAATGTGGCAGTGGGCGGCTGCGCCATCGAACTGTTCGACGAGGACCAATGCGCTGCCTACATCTCCCAAGCCGCCGACTGGCTGCAGGGTTATTGCAGGGAGTACAACAACAATCCTTACCGCACCCTGATTAACCTGGCCAAGAAGGCACAGAAGTCGGGCGTCATCAAGGGTATCCTGCTCCATCAGGGTTGCTCCAACAACACACAGAAAGACTGGCCAGTCAAGGTGAAGCGCGTCTACATCCGTATGCTCAACGAACTGGGCCTCAACGAGGAAGAGACTCCGCTGCTCATCGGAGAACTCCTCTCCCAGAAGATGGGTGGTGTTTGCTGGGGACATAACGAGGTCATCGCCAACACACCTGCCGTCATTCCCAACGCTCATGTCATTTCTTCAGAGAACTGCCCAGGCGCTTCCGACGGTCTCCACTTCACGGCTGAGGGTTACCGCATGATTGGCAAACGCTATGCCGAGACCATGCTCAAGTTGCTCGGCAAGACCCAAAAGATAGGTTTCGACACCAGCGAGACACCATTCCCGATGACCACTGAAGCCTTCAACCCCTCACTGTTTCTTCGAGGCACATTCACGAAAGCAGGCTCTGTGGCCTCTTTCGCAGGCAAGGACTATGGTAATTTCGGTGGATGGCGCTATCCACATGGCATCGATTTCTCGGGTGCGAACTACCTTGTTGTCAAGTTGATGCGTGCCGCTGGCTGCAAACCCGTCCTCAAGGTCTTTGACACCGACGACTACCTCAATCCCTGCTTTTCCGTCGAATTGGGAACCGCCAAGACAACAACCATTGACCTCCACAACATGAAGACTCCTTCAGGCGCCACCATCGACCCCTCCCACATCTACATGGTGGGATTTGAAACCGACGCCAGCCAGACGCTTTATCTGAGCAGCGTTTTCCTCAGCAATGATGGTGAGACACCTATCGCCAGCGCTATTCAAGCCCCAGTGTTTGAACGTGACAGTGAATGGTCGAACGCACCCTACTACGACCTCACCGGCCGCATCGTTGCCCAGCCTTCCCAAGGCATTTACATCAAGAACGGCAAGAAAGTAGTGGTGAAGTAGGTGGCCCTTTATTGATAGTTCCTCCTTAACTCTCAATAATTAGGCAACAGAGAAAGAGCCGACAGTAAAAGTCGGTTCTTTTTTTGTTTGTAATACGAAAAAAAGGTGTCTATACCATTTGTTTCATGAAAAAGTTGTAACTTGCACGGTGATAAATATAAAAGGCATCAAGCCCCAACAATCATAAAAACCTATCAGACACTTACATATTATGAGAACATCAAGATTCATATTAGCAGTTGCCTTTCTGTTTGGCATCATGATGCAGAGTAATGCACAATCCAATATCCACAAAATCTGGATAATGAGTACACAAACCCCTGGGCTCGAAATGCTCTTCGACTTGACCGACAATACGAAGATGATTAAAGCCCACCGTTACACCCAGAAAGCGCTTGACAAGATGGGACTGAAGCGCATCGAGCCTGGCGTTTGGTACATCAAGGACATCAAGAAATACCAAGTCAATGCCTACGATGAAAACTCTGGCGAGATACGGTGTGAGACTCCTTGTGGCGACTACGACCCTGAATTCTCCTTCTCCAGTCTGACGAGCAACAACGTAGAGTTATCTTTCGGCAACGCATTCATGCTGGAAGCCAAGGCTGTAAGCCAAGTGAGTTACGCAGAAAGGGAATTGCTCGACATCAACGTCAGCGACATGATGGATATCTTCACCTATTGGTGCGACAACACGATGCAGCGGTTCATGGCCGACAAAGAGGGCATGCGGTTGTTGAGCAAGAAAGAAGAGGCTGAAGATGATAAATGGAGTTGGGAAGCTTGGGGAAGAGACCTTGAATACCAAAGCCTCAGTTGGGTGAAAAAGGGAAGCAACGCATTGGGACTCAATGTCAAGACAACCGATTGGCAAGAGGTGGAACTGGTCTTCGCCGACAAGAGCATGATTCCCGTGTTGGAAACCCAAATGGCTCGCATGGGCTTCCTGAAGCAGACAACACGCAACGCTGAAGGCATGACAGAGACCGTATATGCGCCCAAAGGCTGGAAAAACCACAGCGGCGAGTATTACTTCGTACTCAGTATGGACCAAAACTGGACTGAGGAATACGGGTTATGCTATCTTTTTTACACCTTAGATTACTAAGTACTGGTACCATCTAAAATAGACTACAATCTGCCTGCGGAAATTGAATCATCATCATTTCCGTAGGCAGGTTGCGTTTGGGTAGTGCCTGGAAAACTTGGCGCAATCCCATAAAAAAGTGGAGATTTAGCCAAAATTCTCGCAAAAAGTTGGCGCAATCCCTATTACGACAAACCAGTTCCTAACACAAGCCAAAAGAGGGCCAAAACAATAAAAAATCAGTATTTCACTGGATTTTTTACAACATACCAAAATAAATTCGTAACTTTGCCGTAATTTTTGGTAAAATATCGCCGTTAGGCAAGGAAGATATGGGAACAAACGAACAATTCCGTCAGGTAATGGCCAAGTGCCGCCGCGTTTTTGCCGACAAGTTGCACGACTACGGCGCATCTTGGCGCATCCTCCGTCCATCGTCTGTGACCGACCAGATTCTCATCAAGGCCAAACGCATCCGCAGCCTTGAGGTGACTGGCGTGTCGTTGGTGGGCGAAGGCATCTACCCTGAGTTCATAGGCATCGTGAACTACGGCATCGTGGGACTGATTCAACTCGCCCTGGGATATGCCGACACCGAGGATATCGACTACGACCGAGCCTTGGAACTCTACGACACCTACGCCCAGCAAGCACTTGACTTGATGCTCAAGAAAAACCACGACTACAACGAGGCGTGGCGTTCGATGCGCATCAGTTCCTACACCGATTTCATCCTGACAAAACTGAATCGTACGAAACAGATAGAAGGCAACGACGGCCAGACACTCGTGTCGGAAGGCATCGACGCCAACTACCTCGACATGATTAACTATGCTGTTTTCGGACTGATACGTCTCGATGAAGCCGAAGCGGCCAAGAACAACGCCCAATGAAAGCGTTCACTGGGCAACAGCGTCAGAAACTGCATGGCACAGCGGTGTTCATTGCGAATGTGGTGAGATTCTGTCTTGCCATCACACTGGTGTTCTCCGGGTCTGTGAAACTCAATGACCCGATAGGCACAGTATACAAGCTCCAGGAGTACCTGACCGCTTGGAAGTTGCCTATGCCCCACGACATTACCGTGCTGGGCGCAGTGGCTCTCGGTGTGCTGGAGTTCACCCTGGGCATCTATCTGTTCTTTGGCATCAGTCTGCGCAAGACCTCACGAGTCACGCTCGCGTTCTTCATCCTCATGACCCTGCTGACCGCCTACATCGTCATCTTCAACCCTGTTGATGACTGCGGTTGTTTTGGAGACGCAATGAAGCTGACCAATATTCAGACCTTTCTGAAGAACATCTTGTTGCTGGGCATGACCATTATCGTGATATGGAAACAGCAATGGCAAGTGAAGCTGCTCACCTCCAACACATCATGGATACTGTCGCTTTTCACGCTGTTCTATGCCTTCATGTTGTCGTACCACAGCATCAAATACCTGCCAGTCGTGGATTACCGCCCGTTCCATATCGGGGCAAGCATACCTGAAGGCATGGAGGTGCCAGAAGACGAGCAACCCGTCTTTGAGTCGAGCATCATCTACGAGAAAGACGGACAGCGCATCACTGTAGATGCCGAGGACGAGGAACCCGACTCCACTTGGAACTATGTGGAGACTCAGACCAAGCTAGTGAAAGAAGGGGGCAAGCCCAAAATCGCGAACTTCTATATCTACGACTTAGAACACGATATGGACGTGACCGAGGACATCCTCTACGACGAGGGATACACCTTCCTCCTCATCTCTCACGACCTTAAAACCGCCGATGACGGAACCAGCGGCCGAATCAACGACATCTACGATTACTGCATGGCGAACGGCTATGGTTTTTATTGCGTGACGGCCTCCAACTCGACCTCCATCAGTCACTGGGTGGACCATACAGGAGCAGAGTACAGCATCTGCCTCGGAGAGGAGCAGACCCTCATGTCGATGGTACGTGCCAACCCAGGACTCGTCCTGCTCCATGGCGGCAAGGTCGTCATGAAATGGAGCAACCTCATACTGCCCACCGAAGAAGAACTCAACAAGCCGTTAGAGGAGATGGGCTGGGACGAGGAAAGCGAACGCGATGTCAGCAAACAGACCACCAAACTGGTTCTCATGTTCTTTGTGCCTCTGATTTGCCTCGTCATCATCGACCGAATAGCCGCCCGTTGGGCATTCTACCGCATGGTGCGTCGCAAGACCAAGAGCATGGGAAAAGACCGTAAAGGAAAAATATAAACGACAAGTTGAACAACACTAAAACAAAAGAAAAATGAGAAAGAAAATCGTAGCCGGAAACTGGAAGATGAACAAAAACCTCCAGGAAGGCGTGGCTCTGGCTAAAGAGCTGAATGAAGTTTTGACAGCCGACAAACCCAACTGCGACGTGGTGATTTGCACCCCGTTCATTCACCTTGCCTCTGTGGCACAGATTATCAACCCCGACATCATCGGCCTGGGAGCAGAGAACTGCGCTGACAAGGAGAAAGGCGCATACACAGGTGAGGTTTCTGCCGAAATGGTGAAATCTACAGGCGCACAGTACGTGATTCTCGGACACTCCGAGCGCCGTGAATACTACAACGAGACACCAGAGATTCTCAAGGAGAAGGTGCTGCTCGCCTTGGCTAACGGTCTGAAAGTGATTTTCTGCATCGGTGAGAGCCTTGAGGAGCGCAAAGCCAACAAGCAAAACGAGGTAGTGAAAGCTGAGCTCGAAGGTTCAGTGTTCAACCTCTCCGCAGAGGACTTCTCGAAGATTGTCATCGCTTACGAACCCATCTGGGCCATTGGTACAGGTCTGACCGCCACAGCTGAGCAGGCTGAGGAGATTCACGCCTATATCCGTTCCCTGATCGAGGCAAAATACGGTGCTGAGGTTGCCGACAACACTTCCATCCTGTATGGTGGTTCTTGCAAAGCCTCCAACGCTCCTGAACTGTTCGCCAAGCCCGACATCGACGGTGGTCTCATCGGTGGCGCTTCACTGAAAGCCCCCGACTTCAAGGGCATCATCGACGCTTGGAAGTAAACTCTTAGCTGGAATCTCCGGAGTCCGGAGATTCCAGATTTTCCGGATTCGGAATTTCTGCGGACGCCGGACAACCAATTAGAAACAAAACCATATTAATATGAGAAAACTACTGTTCATCGTCATTTCATGCTTGATGGTTATTCAGGCTCAGGCTCAATCGAAATTCATGCCTGTGCTCCAGAGCCAGAAAGCCGGCGAGGGAAAAGTGATGGTGATTCAAGACCCCCGTCTGACCGACATCATCAACAACGACATTGATGCTTATCCCGAGGTAGCCAAAGTGGAAGAACAGAAGGAGAACACCAAGGTGGAAGGCATGGGTGCCATCACCGAAGGTCGTAGGATGAAAGTCAGAGGCTACAGAATCCAGGTCTATTGGGGCGGCAGCCAGAGGTCGGACCAGACCAAGGCCATCCGAGCCGGTAGCCGTGTGACAAGCATGTTCCCCGAGTTACAAGCCTACACCACTTTCGAGTCACCTCACTGGCGTTGCCGTGTGGGCGATTTCCGCGACCGCAAGGAGGCCGCCGACTATCTCGCCAAGCTTCGCAAAGCAAAGGTGGAGGGAGCCATGGTGGTGAAAAGCGAGATTCTTGTATATCCCAAATAAGCGTTCTCAACAATGGATGACAACAAGGAACTGGAAGAGAAATTAGAGAAACTGGAGGGCTTTGTGAGCCAGCAACTTCAGGTACTGGGTGAGGATGTCACACGCGAAGGACTGGAGAAGACCCCCATCCGTGTAGCCAAAGCCATGCACTATTTGACTTGTGGCTACGACATGGATCCAGCCGAGGTGATGAAGTCGGCCATCTTCAAGGAAGACTATTCCAAGATGGTAGTGGTGAAAGACATTGATTTCTACTCCCTTTGCGAGCACCACATGATGCCTTTTTTCGGCAAGGCGCACGTAGCCTACATTCCCGACGGCTATATCACCGGCATCAGCAAGATAGCGCGTGTGGTGGATATCTATTCACATCGGTTGCAAGTGCAGGAACGGCTCACCAACCAGATACTCCAGAGTATACAGGACGTGATGCACCCACGAGGCGTGATGGTGTTGCTGGAAGCCCAGCACCTGTGCATGCAGATGCGGGGAGTTCAGAAGCAAGGCGCCATCACAACGACTTTCGATTTCTCGGGCGAGTTTGAGGACCCTGAGAACCGCAAGGAGTTCTTCCGCCTGATCAAGAACTGACCTTCGCTGCGTCTCTACCACTCTCATCCACCTCAGTAGACAAAAGAAAGAAACCGAAACCATGATAGACCAACTTACCATTGACCGCATTCTCGACGCATCCAACATCGTGGATGTGGTTTCCGACTATGTCACTCTTCGCCGTGCTGGAACCAGCTATAAAGGACTGTGCCCTTTCCACGACGACAAAACACCATCTTTCTCCGTCTCGCCCGCCCGTGGCGTCTGCAAATGCTTCAGTTGCGGCAAAGGCGGCAATGTGGTCCATTTCCTCATGGAGATGGAGCAGATAGGATATGTGGATGCCTTGAAGATGCTGGCCAAGCGCTATGGCATCGAGGTGAAAGAGAAAGAACTTACCAACGAGGAACGCGCCCAGCAGAACGACCGCGAGAGCATGTTCGTACTCAACGAGTGGGCGAGCCGGTATTTCCACGACATCCTTCTTCGAGACAATGACGGTCGAGCCATTGGCCTGGCCTATTTCCGTTCAAGAGGGTTCCGCGACGACATCATTGAGAAGTTCCGTCTCGGTTTCAGCCTCGACCTCCAATACCATCCAAATACCCTCTATCAGGAAGCCATCAGCAAGGGCTTCAAAGAAGAATTCCTATTCAAGACCAGTCTGTGCTACAAGAGCGACGACGGCAAGGTGCGCGACAAATTCCGTGGCCGTGCCATGTTCCCCTGGTTCAACGTCAGTGGCAAGATATGCGGCTTCGGCGGCCGTGTGCTCGATGCCCGTACCAAGGGCGTGAGCCAGAAATATGTCAACTCCAACGACTCGGAGGTGTTCCATAAGCTGAACGAGTTGTACGGACTCTTCCAAGCCAAGAAAGCCATCGCCAAGGAAGACAGGGCTTATATCGTTGAAGGCTACACCGATGTGATATCCATGCATCAATGCGGCATTGAGAATGTAGTGGCCAATTCAGGCACCGCGCTCAACGAGGCCCAGGTCAGGTTGCTCCACCGTTTCACCTCCAATGTCACCTTGCTCTACGACGGCGACGATGCCGGCATTCACGCCGCCTTGCGCGGTACCGACATGTTCCTCTCAGGAGGCATGAACGTGAAGGTGCTGTTGCTCCCCGATGGTGACGACCCCGACAGTTTCGCCCGAAAACACAACGCCACCGATTTCCGCAAATATATCGAAGAGCATCAGGTCGATTTCATCAAGTTCAAGACGAGTGTGCTGCAAAAGGACTCTGAAAACGACCCCATTAAGCGGGCCACCATGATCAAGGACATTGTGGCGAGCATAGCCCTGATACCCGAGGAAATCACACGTTCTGTCTATATCCATGAATGCAGCACCATGCTCGGCATTCCCGAGCAGACACTCATCAACGCCACCAACCTTCAGCGCAAGGCCAACCGGGATAAGAAACTCAAGGAGCAGGAACAAGAGAAGGCACGTGAAGAACGACTGGCCAACCAGCAGAAATGGAAAGACGCTCCAACAACTCAGACCCAAGTTGTAGGGCAATCCCAAACCACCCCGCCAGGACTGCCTCCTGAGGACATGCCGCCTTTTGAGGATTTTCCACCGCATGAGGAAGAACTTACTCAGACAAAGCAAACGACTCCGCCAGCGGATAGCAACCAACCTGCTCCAGTGGTCGTTCAGACGGGCAACAACCAGCCTGTTCAGACGCCTGACGTAGGTACGTCGACATCAACACAGCCCCTATCCGCTTCCGTTGTGCCAACACCACGTATGAACAAGGAGGATTTGCGTTTCATACAAGTGGAAAAACTCATCATGGCCATCATTGTGAAATACGGTGAACAATGTATCACCACCCAGGATGACGAAGGCAATGACATTCTCATGCCCGTTGTGGAATTCGTCAGCAGGGAATTGGAGGAAGACGGGCTGAGATTCCGCGATGCCACCTACCAAAGAATGCTTGACGACGCACGTCAGCAACTGGAGAACCCTAATTTCTCCGCCAAGCGTTTCTTCCTCTCAAGCCCTGACTTGAACATCTCTCTGATAGCGGCCGACATGCTCAACGACCAATACCAGTTGAGCAAGATGTTCACTGAGGATGAGAGAATACCAAAAGAAGAGTCGAATATCGGGCCAATGTTAGGGCACCTGATACTCGACTACAAAATCACTGTGGTGGACGACCGTCTCAACCAGCTCCACCAGATGCTCCGCGACAAGGAATTGCTGAGCGACTCCGCCCGGTGCAGCGAAATCATGGAGCAATACAAAATACTGAAAGAAATACAGCGGAAAATCGCCCTTCGTCTGGGTGACCGCCCTCTCGCCAACCGATGAGACACTTCTTTCTGTCTCAACCTTGGCCTAAAGCTTATAGCCTAATCGGTTTTGACTCTTTCTGTGCGCGGCATCTGCATGTTGCGCCTATCCACTTGTGTCACCACCTTGGCGGCAAGTTGCAGGAAGGCATTGCCTGCCGGTGTGGAGGGTTCCACCACTGAGGGTTCACCTTTCTCACCACTTTCGCAAACATCCTGAACCAGAGGAATCTGCGCCAGAAGGGGCACATTCATCCCCTCAGCCAGTTGTTTACAACCACCGTTTCCGAAGATATAATACCGCTCATCAGGATGCTGTAAGGGTGTGAACCACGCCATGTTCTCCACAAGTCCGAGGATTGGCACATTGACCTTCTCGTTCATATACATGTTGACTCCTTTCCTCGCGTCGGCAAGAGCCACTTGCTGGGGGGTGCTGACAATCACAGCTCCAGTGATGGCTAGGGTCTGAAGCAAAGTCAGGTGGATGTCGCTTGTGCCAGGAGGTGTGTCGAGCACAAGATAGTCGAGCGGTCCCCACTGCACGTCGGAGATGAACTGCTTCAGCGCATTGCAAGCCATGGCGCCACGCCACAAGGCTGCTTCGTTGGGATTGATGAAGAACCCGATGGACATGAGTTTCACACCGTACTTCTCAATGGGGAGAATCATATCGCGTCCATTGATGTTCTGGGCATAGGGTTGCTCGTTCTCCACATCGAACATCTTGGGCAAGGAGGGCCCAAATATGTCGGTGTCGAGCAATCCCACGCGATACCCCAGCCGAACAAGGCCGGTGGCGAGATTGGCGGCAACAGTGGACTTCCCCACCCCGCCCTTGCCACTCGACACGGCGATGATGTTCTTCACTTCTGGCAGGAGTTTGTCTGGCTCAGGCGGCAGTTCGGTCTTGTATTTCTCGTTGATGCCGACTTTCACGTCTTCACCGACGTATGTGTGTATGGCTGTTTCGGCAGCCTTGACCAACGACTTTCTGAACGGGTCGGTCTTCTTCTCGAAAATCAAGGAGAAGCTCACGTTCATGCCGTCAATGCGGATGTCGTCCTCAAGCATGCCGCTCTCGACGATGTTCTTTCCTGTCCCAGGGTAGCGAACAGTTGAGAGTGCGTCAATAATCAATCTTGGATAAAGTGTCATGTTCTTATTTGCTGGTTTTTCTTGTACTTCTCACTTCATGGTGGTAGGAACGGTAACCGTCGGTGGGTATCTCCACATCTGGTTCCTCAAGTGTGGCATGATGCGGGAGATGGAATCTAAGATACTTGATTGACAATCCGCGTTCCAGCCACATGTCTTCGTAATAAGTATGTATGGCCTTCGCCGCTTCCTCCTCATTAGGCTCTCCGTAGAGGTCGAAAGTGACCACATCCACTGGCAGTTGGTTCTTCTCCACCATATATTTGGTATAGGTGGCAAGGAAATTGCTGTCAGTCTTCAGGTGGATTGTGCCTCCATCGGTGAGGAAACGGCGGTAGCGTTCCATAAAGAAGGTAGATGTGAGGCGTTTGCGTGGATTCTTCATCTGCGGGTCGCTGAAAGTAAGCCATATCTCGCTGACCTCGTCAGGTGCGAACATGCTGTCAATCAACTCGATGTTGGTGCGTAGGAAGGCCACGTTGTCGAGATGCTCTTCCAAGGCCTTTGTGGCGCCACTCCACATGCGTGCGCCTTTGATATCCACGCCGATGAAATTGCGGTCTGCATCACAACGAGCTAGCCCGACAGTGTATTCACCGCGGCCACAGCCGAGCTCCAACACTATCGGGTTGTCGTTCTTGAAGAATTCCGAATGCCATTTGCCCTTTAACGGGAAGCCCTCTTCCTTGAGTTGTCTGTACGGACATTCCACTACATTGGGGTAGCGGGCCATGTCGGCAAACTTCGCCAGTTTGTTCTTGCTCATTCCGGCTTGTGTTACTCAATCACCACTGTGGTCCATCCGTGGATGTCGGGCTCAATGCCGTACTGGATGCCGCGCAGAAGGTTGTACAAGCGGGTGCATACAGGACCAGGCTTGCCGTCCTTGGAAAAGACAAAGGTCTTCTTCTCCTCCAGGTCGTCGATTTTCTCTATCGGGCTGATCACGGCAGCTGTGCCACAAGCACCGGCTTCCTCAAAGGTAGCGAGCTCTTCCTCTGGTATCTGTCTGCGCTCCACCTTCATACCGAGGTCCTCAGCCAGTTGCATAAGACTCTTGTTGGTGATGGATGGAAGGATAGATGTGCTTTTCGGAGTGACGTAAGTGTTGTTCTTGATGCCGAAGAAGTTAGCAGCACCACACTCGTCCATGTATTTCTTCTCCTTTGCGTCGAGATAGAACTCACAGCTGTAGCCGAGGTCGTGTGCCATTTTGTTGGCACGCAGGCTGGCGGCATAGTTACCTCCTACCTTATATATACCAGTGCCAAGAGGAGCTGAACGGTCGAACTCGCGGATAATCACGTATGGGTTGGTGGAGAAACCTCCCTTGAAATATGGTCCTACAGGAGTGACGAAGATAATGAACAGGTATTCCGAGGCGGGATGAACACCTACTTGCGCACTTGTACCGATGAGTAACGGACGGACATAGAGGGTGGCACCACTCTCATATGGAGGGATGAAACGCTCATTCAGACGAACCACTTTCTTCACCATCTCCTTGAATCGCTCGATAGGCAACTTGGGCATGAGGATTCCGTCGCAAGTGCTCTGCAGTCGCTTGGCGTTCTCGTCCATGCGGAACACCCTCACTTTGCCATCAGGGCAGCGATAAGCCTTCAAGCCCTCGAAGGCCTCCTGACCGTAGTGGAGGCAAGTGGCAGCCATGTGAAGAGGTATTGTCTCCTCAGAACAAACCTCAATTTCTCCCCATGCACCGTCGCGGTAATAGCAACGTACATTGTAATCGGTCTTGTGATATCCAAAACCTAATTTAGTCCAGTCGATTTCACTCATAATAATATGCTTTAATAGTTAAACTCTACAAACTGCAAAGTTATAATTTTTCAGTTTGATTTCCGCATTTGTTACGGGTGTTTTTTCACGAAAAAAGTTGATATGGAGATTTCGCAATTCTCCGAATGCTAAAATTCAGTAGGTATGACGGCAGGTAAAAATCTTTTCCAGACAACCAAATGCCGTGGCTTGATTTACTCAATTATTAACAAATATCAACCATAGCAGAGAAATCAATGATTGAATTTTAACCAAATATGGCAATTAGGCACAATTTTGGGCAAAACAGTCATTTTATTTTATTAAAAAATTGTTTGCTAAAAGAAAAATTAATTAAATTTGCCCTGAAAACGTGTTAATCAATCAACAAGAATATACTTACCTCACTCTCGTTAACAGGAATACTATATCTTTATTAGAACTAAATAAATGTTTTATGAAAAAAATCCTATCTAACTTGAACTTTGGATGTGCGAAAAGCATATTCATTGTGCTAATGATGCTGTGCGTTCCGCTCGGACTGAAAGCCCAGAACGTGAACGTCTATGGTAAGGTTACAGATGCCTCGACTGGCGAAGAGATCATCTATGCCACAGTAAAGGTAGAAGGCACTGGAACTGGTACTACTACCGACATTGAGGGCAACTACAAACTCTCCGTTCCCGTAGGCAGTACCCTGGAATTCTCTTACGTAGGCTACACTTCACAGAAAGTGAAGGTTTCCAAGGCTGGCGCCATCAACGTCGCCATGCGTGAAGACGCCAAACTGATGGATGAGGTCGTGGTTGTAGGTTACGGTACAATGAAGAGAAGCGACCTCTCGGGTTCATCCATCACCATCGGTGAGGATGCATTGAAAGGGTCAATCATCACCAACCTCGACCAGTCGCTCCAAGGACGTGCCACTGGTGTGACTGCCGTCCAAACGTCTGGCGCACCTGGTTCAGCCTCCTCTATCCGCGTGCGTGGTATCGCTTCCATCAATGCCAACCAGGAACCACTCTACGTGATTGATGGTGTCATCTTCCAGGCTAGCGGACAGTCTGGCTCTGACCTGGGATTGGGCGACCGACTCGGCAACGGATCGGTTTCCACCGTCTCACCGCTCTCAACCCTGAACCCCTCCGACATCGTGTCGATGGAAATCCTCAAGGATGCCTCTGCCACCGCTATTTATGGTGCACAAGGTGCTAACGGTGTGATTCTCATCACCACCAAGCGTGGAAAGAGCGGCGGTGCCAAATTCAACTATGACGGCATGTTTGCAGTCAATCGACAAGCCAAGCGCCTCGACATGATGAACCTCCGAGAGTACGCTGAATACTACCAGGACTTCGTCAGCAACGGATGGATAGTGGAGAGCCAGGCCAACAAGAACTATATGGACTCATCCATACTCGGAAAGGGTACCAACTGGCAGGACGCCGTCTTCCAGACTGCACTCCAGCACCAGCACCAGTTCTCCGCCCAAGGTGGCTCCGACAATATACAATACTATGTCTCTGGTAACTTCATGAATCAGGAAGGTACCATCATCGGTTCCGAGTTCAACCGATACTCAGTACGCTCCAACCTCGACGCCCAACTCAAGCCTTGGCTGAAACTGGGTATGTCAACCACTTTCGCCAACACCAAGGACGACCTGAAACGTGCGGACGGTAACGAGGGTGTCATCACTTACTCTCTGACCACACTGCCCGACATCCCCATCTACGACGTCTTCGGCAACTACTACGCAGAGGTACGTGAGGGATACTCCAGCCCCAATCCTGTGGCTATGGCCAACATGAACCAATACACACTGGAGCGCCGTAAACTCACAGGCAATATCTTTGCTGAGGTAACGCCTATCAAGTCTCTCGTTTGGCATGCTGAAATCGGTTACGATTTCTCCGAATCCGACGCTGAGACTTGGGAACCATCCATCGACCTTGGAGGATGGAAGAAACCTGCCAACCAAGACCGCTGGCAGCACAACACCAACAAGTACTGGCAGTTGAAGAACTACCTGACCTACACAGGGGATTTCGGTGAGCACCACTTCACAGCCATGCTCGGTCAGGAATGCTGGGAATCCACTTGGAAATACATGAGCATCATGGGACAGAACCTCCCACGCAACGATGTCCAGAACCCATCTTTGGCTGAGACTACCGACCGCACTTTATCATCAGGATTCGGGTCTGCAGCCATGGCTTCATGGTTCACGCGCGAAACCTATAACTACGGCGACCGATACTACGCTACCTATACTTACCGTTACGACGGTTCTTCCAACTTCGGTCCCAACAAACGATGGGCTGGCTTCCACTCTTTCGCTGCCAGCTGGCGTTTCAGCAATGAGGAATTCATCAAGTCATGGGCTGGCGACTGGCTCTCA
The DNA here is from genome assembly GCA_017534705.1 of Bacteroidaceae bacterium. GTDB lineage: Bacteria > Bacteroidota > Bacteroidia > Bacteroidales > Bacteroidaceae > RUG11857. Next base: position 6,889 of record JAFXVU010000267.1, on the reverse strand, counting down.
AATGGTAAGATCCGCGCAGGATGGGGACAGACCGGTAACGCCAATATCGGTGGATATAGATGGGGTGTTGCTTTGGGAACAATGCCGTCTTTACTCGGCATCTCTTACCGTCCTGTCGGACTGCCCAACGAATCCATCAAATGGGAGACTCAGGAACAAATTGACCTCGGTATCGACCTCGGTTTCTTCAACAACCGTGTCAACCTTATCGTGGACTGGTACCGCAAGGAATCAAAGGACATGTTGATGGGTATGCAACTGCCTTCATACCTGGGTACACAGGGTAACCCATCTTCCGCACTTGCCGCACCATCGGGCAACTACGGCACCATGCGCAACACAGGTCTTGAAATCGAACTCAAGGCCACTCCGGTTGTCACCAAGAATTTCAGCTGGGACACCGACCTCCAGTTCTCCTTCAACAAGAACAAACTCGTGTCGCTCCAAGGCACAACTTCTGCTGCTATCGTCGGATACGGACAGTGGGATGATATTGTGGCTGTGTCTAATGTAGGCCGCCCGATGTACGACTTCTATGGATATGAAGTGGAAGGAGTCTATAAAGACTTCAACGACATCCTCAACTCACCAGTCAACACACTCTACAGCCAGTCTTCCATCCACAACGAAGACGGTTCATGGAGTCATGTGACTGACCCCACCAAGTACAGCAAGAACAACACGGTATGGCCAGGCGACCTCAAGTTCAAGGACGTCAACAAAGACGGTATCATCGACCAGAACGACAAGACCAACATCGGTTCACCACTGCCTAAGTTCACTTTCGGCTTCACCAACACTTTCAGATACAAAGGCTTCGACCTCTCTATCTTCATCAACGGTTCTGTGGGCAACAAGGTGATGAACTACACATCCATACCGCTGACCTCCATGACCAGCACTTGGAACAACCAAATCAACGAGAAGATTGCCGACCGCGCACAACTCGCCGCTGTCGACCCCAACAAGGTCTATGCTGATGGAGGAGCTTGGTACAATGACATCGAAAACGTCTATGTAACCAACCCCAACACCAAGACACCGCGCGTGGCCATCGGAAACACCTACAACCAGAACTATTCCAGTCGGTACATCGAGGACGGTTCCTATGTGCGACTGAAGAACATCTCTCTCGGCTACACATTCCCCAAGAGCATCACACAAAAACTCTACTTGGAGAACCTCCGACTCTACTGCAACCTTCAGAACGTGGCTACCATCACTGGATACGACGGATACGACCCCGAAGTCGGTGCTTCCACTACAGACCAACAAGGCCACTCGTTCGGTGTTGATAACGGTCGCTATCCTTCACCTTTCACTTGCTCTTTCGGTGTGAACATTTCATTCTAAAACATAGGAGACAATCATCATGAAAATAAAGAATATCATCATATTTGCAGCTGCTTCGTTAATGGGACTCGGACTGACTTCATGCGAAGACTTCCTGGATCGCCCAACTGAAGACAACTATGTGGCGGGCGGGTATTACAAGACCGACGCCGAGTGCATCGCTGCCGTTAACTATCTGTACAACTCACCTTGGAACGACTTCACACGAGGATTCTTCAAAGTGGGAGAGGTGCTGTCTGGCAACTACTACTGGGGATCAAGCCCCTACCTCAACTTCTCGCTCAACTCCAACGATACGGACCTGCGCAACATGTCCTACTCACTCTGGGCTGTCAACGGACACTCCAACATCGTACGCCACTACATCGAAGGCGGTGGAGCATCCGAAGCCGTGAAGCACCAAACCATGGGAGAGTGCCTGCTATGGAAGGCCATGGCCTACTTCTATCTCGTACGCACCTTCGGCGACGTGCCCATCGTGCACGACAATTCAGCCATGATCGAGAGCGGCACCTACAACGACCAAATGAAAGTGCAGAAGGCCGATGTCTATGAGTACATCGTGATGACACTGGAGAAAGCCATCGAATGGCTGCCAGAGCAGTGCGCAGAAGGACGTCTCGACAAGTACTGCGCAAAAGGACTCCTCGCTAAGGTTTATCTGACCAAGGCCGGTGTCACAGGACAACTGAACAACGACGACCTGCAGAAAGCCGCCGACCTGGCCAAGGACGTGATTGAAAACAGCGGACGTGAACTGGAGAAGAACTATGCCGACTGCTTCACACTCGAAGGCAACAAATCCAAGGAGAACATGATCGCCTGGCGTTGGATAGCAAAAGGAAGCACTAACTGGACATCTCAGAACCCCATGCAGTCCGACCTCGGTATGACAGGAATGGACGAGTTTGGTGATGTCTGGGGAGAATGGGGAGGTCCCTCTGTCGATTTGCAGGATGCCTTCGGATTCAATGTCCTCGACGACCCCGCAACACGACCCGACGTGGATACTCGACGTATCGCCACCATGATGACCGTCGGCGACGTGATTCCTTACCTCTGGCGCGACAAGGGTGGTTTCGACTACATGCGCTTCGAGTACGATAAGGAATACAACGACGCCGCATGGGGAGAGCACCGTTCACCCACAGGCTGCAACGTTGTGAAGCATCTATATGGCAACAACAATGACCACGTGACTGCCCTCGGACACTCTGCAGAACGTATGGCCAGCTCACTCTGCACACCGCTGCTCCGTCTGGCTGATGTCTATCTGATTCTCGCTGAGGCCAAGGTGCTGATGAACCAAGGTACTGACCCTGACGCGCTCAAAGCTTTCAACGCTGTTCATCAACGCGCCATTCCTAATGCCAATGCCGAGACTTCACTGACATTCGACAAGGTGTGGAAAGAACGCCGCCTGGAACTTGCCTGCGAGGGCGACCGCTGGTACGACTTCGTTCGTCTCGCCTACTATAACACGGACAAGGCCATCAACGAAATCAAGGCGCAGCGCCGCAATTCTTACTGGAACCTCAACCTGACTTTCAAGAACTACTACACAACAGGACAATGGCTGTTGGTCAACAAGGATGATGACGGCAACGACCAGACCACAACCTACGACGACCAAACACCTGCTCCTAACGTGACAGCCAGCAGTTTCACTATTCCTTTCCCAATGGAAGACCTGACTTTCAACCCACACCTGATGGAAGACCCCATCCATGTGGACGTACGTGAGACTTACCAGTATTAAAAAAACTAATATATCATTCAAGCATGAAAAGATCATTTAATAGCCTCTTCTTGCTGGCGGCCATCACCTTCACTGCAACAGTGTTCACCAGTTGTGAAGATGAGCCCGACAAGTACAAGATAAGCGGCGGAAATCCAACCATCCGCTACATACGTTCAGTGGGAGCCGAAGGTACTGATTCCATCCTCACTGGAGCCTACATGGACAACAGCATCTGCATCGTGGGTGACAACCTGCGCAGCATCGTCAAGATGTTCTTCAACGACCAGGAAGCCAAGCTGATTCCCAGTCTGATTACCGACAACACCATGATCGTGACTGTACCGAGTAACATCCCGGGCGAGGTGTTCAACAAAATCTTCATGATTAACAACGCCAACGATACCACTACCTACGATTTCAAGGTTCTCGTTCCCGGACCTACCATCAACAACATGTCCAACGAATGGGCACTGAAAGGCGAGCAGGCTACCATCTATGGTAACTACTTCGTAGATGACCCCAACACTCCGCTTACTCTGACCATCAACGGTACAAATGTGGCTATTGACGAGTTCGACATGAGCCACATGACATTCACCATCCCTGAAGGGTTAGAGGAAGGTCCTGTTGAAATCTCCACAGTCTATGGCAAGAAGAAAGCTAAGTTCAACTTCCACGACACACGCGGTATGCTGTTCAACGACTGGGGTTCATTCGACGCTGGCGAGGCTTCCACTGGTCTGACCAACCATGGTTGGCACAATCAGAAAATCATCAGCGACGAGAACTCCCTCGACGGCAGTTACCTCATGCTCGGCGATTGCGACCTTGTGGACGGTTCTTGGATGGACGGAAACGTATCCTTCGAGTACTGGCCAGGCGACTGGGACGGCACCTTCACAGGTGTGAACTCACGCCTTTCCGACCTCGTCAGCTTCGCCAACTTCGCCAACATGGCACTGAAATTCGAGGTGAACATCCCGTCATCCAACCCATGGACCAACCTCTCCATGCAGTGCATCTTCTCTGGTGACGAGCAGGTGACCCTGACTACTGCCAACAACAACTTCTTCAACGGAACAGACTACCCTCGCGCACTTTGGACACCTTGGAGAGCCACAGGTTCCTACGACACTGGAGGCAAGTGGGTAACAGTGACCATCCCTCTCGAGAACTTCAAGTACAAGAACGACGGTACACCAGCCAGCACACCACTCGAGACCAAGAACTTCACGGGTCTTACCCTCTTCATTTGGAGCGGTGTGACAAGCGGCACTACCTGTCATCCTATCATTCGTATCGACAACATCCGTGCGGTAGAGTACTAATTCTAAACTAATTAAGACAATGAAAATATATCGTAAAATATCAGTATTAGCCCTGACTGCACTGGTTGCCGCTACTGGATTCATCAGTTGTAGCGAGGACGACCTCGACACCAACCCGTACAGCAAAGGCGGTGTGAACATCCTGGGCTTCGGTCCCATGCCTATCACACGTGGTGAGACCATGCGAGTGACTGGTACACATCTGAATGATGTGAAAGAAGTGATTTTCCCTGAAGGGAACCAGAAACTCACTCCTTCAACCACCTATATCGCCGCAGAATTCAGCCTGAAAAACTCTGAGGAAATGGTGGTGACCATTCCCGACCAGTGCGTACCAGGCAAGCTGCGTGTCGTGACCAGGGGCGGTGACACCATTGTTTCACAAACCAACATCACATTCAGCGAGGAAATCAAGGTGACTGCCATGACGCCTGACCCTGTGCACCCAGGCGACATCGTCTCCATCAAGGGTGAGTATGTGTGGAACATCGGTCAAGTCATGTTCTTCGACCACGTGACCGTGGATGCAGAGAACTTCGTGAAGAACACCCGCAGCGAGATTCAAGTACGCGTGCCCATGGAAGCCAAGACTGGCGAAGTGGCCTACAACGACGGCTCCGAGGGCGCTGAGAACATCGTGGTAGGCAACCTCAATGTGGATGCTCCTAAGGCTACAGGTGTGTCGAAAGCCACTCCTGAGTTCGGCGAACGCATCACCATCAACGGCGAGAACCTCGACTTGGTGGAAACACTCGACTTCCCAGCTGTAGCAGGTGTTGAATTCGAAGTGGCCAGCGACGGCAAGTCCATCCAAGTGACCGTACCGACCAATACGGTATCCGGCACCATCACCATGACTGCCGCTTCTGAACTCACAACCACAGTCGATATCACTGTTCCTCTCGCAACCTTCGCTTCTATCGACCCGACCAAGGATGTCAAGGCTGGTCAGACCATCACCATCACTGGTGACAAACTCGACCGCATCACCCAGGTTGTCCTGCCTGCTATCGGAGAACCTCTCGCCAAGGGACAATTTGAGCAGAGCGCCACGAGAATCTCGTTCCAGGTGCCTGAAGGCATGGGCGACGGCAAGATTATCCTCGTTCAGCACGACAACTACAGCATTGAGACCGACAAGGTATCAATGTACAGCGAGGCTCCTGAACTCACACTCTGGACCGGTAGCACCTACATCGGTAACTGGAGCGGCTCTATGGCCGACCTCTCATGGGGTGGATTCGACTGGTCAACCATCAAACCAGGACAGGTGCTGACCGTTTACCTCACTCCTGACATGTCGGAAGGCTGGTCACAAATCCGCGTCGGCAACGGTAGTTGGGCTGCACTGCCTGGCACATCCGATGTCAATGCGCTGTCGGCTGAAGACACCAAGTTCTCCGTGACCCTCACACAAGCCATGATTGACGAAATGGTCAATAATGGTGGTCTCGTCATCTGCGGTGCATTCTTCACCGTGACCAAGGTCACTGTATCCATTCCGCAGACAGTACTTTGGAGTGGCAGCACTTACATCGGCAACTGGAACGGTTCGATGGCCGACCTTTCATGGGGTGGCTACGATTGGTCAACCGTGGAGGCAGGACAGAAACTGATTGTCTATCTCACCCCCGACATGTCGGAGGGATGGTCGCAGATTCGTCTTGGCAATGGTAGTTGGGCCGCACTGCCTGGCACATCCGATGCCAATCCGTTGACTGCTGAAGACACCAGATTCGCTGTGACCCTGACTCAGGCCATGATTGACGAGATGGTCAACAATGGTGGCCTCGTCATCTGCGGCGCATTCTTCACCGTGACAAAAGTAGTACTGCAATAAACTATCACTTATAGAGAGAAAGGGCGCAATCTCATTGCGTCCTTTCTTTCTCTTAATACATCTATTAAACCTCTTACTATCTGATGAAAACTAAGCATTTATCCTATTACCTCTTCATGGTGCTGATGGCGCTCAACGTGTCATTCGTCCTGACGGCTTGCGGAAGCGACGATGATGAAGATGAAGGTGGTGGCAACACCCCTACCCCAACCATCACACTTCTAAGCCAAAGCATACAAGAAGGCGCGGAGGTGGTGGCTTCTGCCACCACAGTACTGACGCTGGGATACAACACGACGGTACAACCCGTGACCAACGGCGACATCACGCTCAATGGCACGAAAATTCAGGCCAAGAGCAACAGCACGACCAAGATGAGAGTGGATATCCCCCTTGATTTGGAGGCGGGTAAAAGCTATATCCTCAGAGTGGGCAAGGGAGCGATTGTCTCTACAGCCAACAACACCATCTCGGCACCCGAGTTCACGCTCAACTTCACCACTAAGGCAACAGGAAACAAGAACATTGCCACTGCTCCTGTCAACGCTAATGCAACAGAGGCGGCCAAGCGTCTATACTCCTATTTCAAGGACCAGTACGGACAGAAGGTGATTTCCAGTGTGATGG
>JAFXVU010000266.1 GCA_017534705.1 Bacteroidaceae bacterium | reverse complement strand
CTTCGGGGTCTGAGCACTGGCCGACAATGCGGACAGTGCTAACACTGAAAGAAATAAATACTTTAATTTCATAAACATTATTGATTAGTAATTTGTTTTCTTTTATCTGTCTTCTTCCCTATCCCATCTAGTCTATCTAGATTATCTAGAATGTCTAGAATCTCTAGAATGTCTAGAAAATCTAGTTTATCTAGAATATCTAGTCCATCTAGTCCATCTAGTCTATCTATCCCCTCTAGTTCACCACCACTTTCCGTGCCCTGTTGCCTACCTTCACGACATAGACTCCAGGTTGCTGGGTGGCATTCGACGCCACCTTGGCACCACTTGAGGTATAGATGTCATAGCGCTCAGCGTTCTCCACGAAAATAATCCTGTTCTGCACCACCACATTGAAGTCATCACTGCGGTCACAATCTATCTGACGGATGGCATTGACGGTACCTGTGTTATCACTGAGCGTCACCCATCCAAAGGTCTCGCCCGAACTAGATGTGTTGAGCGAGCGACCTGCTTCTTCGACTTGACGCTTGACACTCACACCTGTCACAAGTTGGTTGCCCTCTGCGTCTTTCTCCGTTCGATAGGAAACAAGCCTTAGCGCTGTGGCTGCGTCTATTTTGTTCTCCTGCGTGCTGCCAAACACAAGGGGATTGGTCAGTTGGTAGTATGTGGTGTCGCCTTGCTCATCCACATTGAAGAAGGTCTCTATCTTGAACAGCAGACCTGAGAGGCGGTTTTCGCCTATCCCCGCATGTAGCAATTTGCCGTTGCCAAGGTCTATACGTCCTGGCGTCATGGCGATATACATGAGATTCTGGCTGGCCTTGATTTGAGAACCAATACCGCTTTCATAACGAATGGATGCCTTGAAGCCTGTGTTCGTCACATCCCATACTTTCTGCATAAACGGATGGTTCTTGATGGTGGGCCTGATTTCTGTCACCACAACTGGGGTCACTCCCTCGGGGAAGGGCTCGTCGAACACCACCTGGGTGGTGTCGCCCTTGACCTTGGCGGTGCCGACGATGAGTTGCATCCCGTCGTCATATTTCCTGATGCCGTAGGGCAAAGCCATGAAGTCTACACGCTCCGGATTGTTGTAAGTGCTGTCGGTCGACGACTCCCAAGGGAAGAACCTGAAGGAGAACTTGTCTTTGTTGACCGACAAGACCTGATGTGCCAGACCTAGGGCGTTGTTGGCATTGGAAGGAATACCCATGAACAGGGCTGGTGTGGACTCAAAACTCTGCGTGAATTCTGTGGTCGTCGCTTTGCTGGAGTTCAGGTTCAAGGTGCCGTACTGAACGATGTCGTCACCTTCCACAACACTTAAACCTACCGTCACATTACCGAGAATCCTCTCACGCCTGTCGGAATCGTAATTATGGATACGGTAAGCGAACAAGCCCGACAGGCCCGCCAAACTGTCGCTGTAAGCGCATTCCGTGTCATCCGAACTCGGCAATTTAGCTATGGTCACGAAATCGGCGTCAGAGGGACCCTTGCGCTCCACGAAAACGGAGTCGGTCTCGTCGCAGTTCGGGTTGGTCCACTTCAATGTGGCGACCTTAGTGCTCTCGTTAAGCGACAAAGTGAGGTTCTTGGGATTGTTCCATCTCCATCCTGGCACGTAGCCCTCACCACCCGTATAGGCGGTCTTGGATTTCAAGTTGCCATACCACTCACCTGCCAAGGTGGCCTTGTTGTTGAGGAACACTGCACGGGCGTCCTGAACCCAGTTGTAGATGGAATAGCGCTCCAGATGTGGGTTGTTCTCAAGGGCATTGCAGATATCGGCAAGGCCTGCGCGCTCGTGCTCTTGGTTGGCTCTCGAGGCCGAACGGTCTCTGTCGGGCCAGGTGGTCTCATTGGTCCAGTTGGCACCGTAGTTGAACTCTGTCAGCCATACCGGACGGTGGAAAAGATTGTAGAGCGAGTTCACGTAACTGCTGTACGACGACCCAGGAGAATACCAATAGGCATGGAAGGTGATGAAATCCACACGGTAGTTGCGCTGCTCGCATAAATTCATAAATGGCACCAACCAACCGTTCACGTTGCTGGCCATGGAGGGCGAACCCACACGCATACCGCTGGTATATATGTCCGACCATGCCTCTATCACCTCGCTGTAGGGGGCAGGATGCTGGCTTTGGTCGTTGTTGTTGTCGGGCTCGTTGTTGCCCAGAACCGTATTGCTGAAACGAAGACCGGCAATGGAACTGTAGGATGGCCAGCCTTCATGATGGTGCATGGGCACGTATTCGTAGTCGTCATAGTTGAAACTGTTGGCCGACCAGTCATAGAACCATGTCGCACGCAACGCGTTATACTGGGGAGTGTCACCACTCGCACTGCCTTTCTTGGTAGTTCTGTTCCAAGGAAAAACACGGATGAACGACACCTTACCGGCAAGCCAGCGGTTCAACTCGTTCACCACCATGTCACTGTCCTGCGCAATGAACACCTGGCTGTAGCCCTTGCCATTCGAGGCGGAGGCAAAAGTGGCCATATATCCTCGTTTCAGACGGAACGACTTGATGCGGTTGTTGAAGTCACCGAGATTGGTGTAGCGGGTACGGGGAGCGTAGTCATCGTTTTGCTCGCCACTGAGGTTGAAGTCGGTGAAGACTGTCAGCGGCTTGTACTTGCTGTTGCCATGGGCATAGACAATGGCGCCGTTGTCGTAAATCGCTACGCGAACATTGACGTCGTTCTTGGCGGGCTCACCGTTCACATAGATGTTGGACAGGTAGTTCTTGATGACTTCCGACGGACGCAACATCTCGAAGACGACTGCTGCGTCCTCGTTCTGCAAATCTATGCTGCCTGCTGTGGTGAATGGGGTGTAACTCGTCACATGGTAATCTATGGCCTCGCTGATGCTCACGGACTCGGTCACCTGAGCAACGCTGACCACTTTGTTGACAGCCCTTGCTTGAAAGGTTAGCAACAGCATCAGGGCTAAGAGAATGTTTTTCATATGCTTGTTCTTTGAGTCAGAAGTTCCAATTCACTTGATTATCTAATTCAATACCCTGGGATGAATGCTGAGCTGAGCATGACATTCATCCAGGGTATCGTTTGAAACACATCGATAGGGTTACCTAACCACCACCTTAGTGGCTTGTTTGCCTACCTTCACCACATACACACCGGGCAGCAAGGGCGAACCTGCAGCCACCTTGGAGCCATTGGCGGTGAACACTTCGTAAGCGCCGCTTCCGTTGACAATGACGCGACGGTTGGCATCAACTTTCACCAACGGCATGGCTGAACGCTCGGCGATGATGTCGCGGACGGCATTCACAGGACCGTCGTCGTCAACCAGCAGCAACCATCCAAACGACTCGCCTGTGGTTGCCGAGGTATAACCGGCGGAAGTGGTCTCGTCAACTTGCTTCTTGATGCGCATGCCGACTACATAGGTCTCTCCGTCATCTCCTGTCTTGGTGATGTCGCTCACACGGCGAAGCACGCCGAAGGCTTCGGTGTTGTTCTCCTGTGTGGCTCCGAACACCAATGGGTTCTTCACCATGAGCGTGTCTCCGCCGACAAGGAAATGCTCCTGCTTGTAGGTCTTGCCGTAGAGCGTGTTGTCGCCGATTCCAGCATAGAACTTCTTGCCGTTGCCCAGCCTTGTCTCACCCGGAGTGATGGCGAGATAAACGAAATTCTGCTTGGCGGTTATCTTCAGGTTTTCCTTTTCCTCTCCCTTGACAATAACCTTGAAACCGGTATTAGTGACATCCCATACCTTGGTCATAAGGGGCTTGGTGAGGGTCGGACGCAACTCCACAATCACCACGGGAGTCACTCCCTCGGGGAAGGGTTTGTCAAAGACGATTTCGGTCTCCGTGTGAGTGGCCTTGCCTGAACCGACCTCATACTGCTGACCGTCTTCAAACACTGTCGAACCGTAAGGGATGGCCATGAAGTCCACGGTCTCTGCCTTGGCGAATTCTGACGATGAACCGTTAATCCATGGGATAAAGGCGAAGGAGAACTTGTTCTTCAACACCGACGACACTTTTCTCGACAAACCTACATTGGCGTTGGCATTGGAAGGAATACCAATGAACACGGCGGGAACTGAGTCGAAGGGCTCGGTGAAGTTCAAGGTCACGGCCTCGGTGTCGGTGATGGTGAGTTCGCCGAACTGCATTCCTTCAGCACCCTGCGAAGCGGCTACCGATACCGAAATCTCATCGTCGGAAGTGAACTTGCGGTTATTGGGACCGACATTCACCACTTGATAATAATATGCGCCTGCTTCTGTGAGGGTGTCTGTGAAGGTATAAGTCACTGTCTTGCCGTTGAGGTCAAGGGGGGCGAGGGTGGCTATCGTCTCGTAGGTCTTGGAACCTGGGTTCTTGCGAAGAACCTGTACGGATTTGATGATGTCGCCATTGGTGTCGTTCCATGAAATCTTGTAAGTGCCTGCGTTCTTGTTCGCCCACTCGCCTGACAGACCCTCGGGTTTGTTGTAGACTACATTAGGAATCTTCTCTAAGGCCTTGTTATAACCCATCTTAGAGTTCAACTCTGCGTAGTACTTGCCTGCGATGGACAAACTGCCGTCCTTAATCAACTTCGAGCAGTCGGCCTCACTGTTCCAATAGGCGTAACGCTCCACGTATTGGGAGTTCTCAAGGTCGCTGAGAATACCTACCAAGTGGTCTTTGTTCAACTGCTGGTTGGCCTTGGAATAACTGCGGTCCGTGGCGAAAATTCCATTGTTGTTCCACGATGCGCCCCATACCCACTCGGATATCACTATCGGGCGCTTGCCGTAATTATTATAATAGGATTGCATGTTGTTGAAGCCCGAGGCCCAATAGCAATGGAGGTCGAGAAGGTCGCAACGCCAGCCGCGGGCGTCAATGGCGGCGATGAACTGCTGCAAATGGCCCCAACTGCCGTCGTGTGAGGTCTCCGAACACAGACGAAGTCCTGTACGCATCAGGTTCTGCCAGTTGTTCAGCACGGTCTCCACATCCTGGGGATGGTCGTCGGCACTGTTGCCTGGCTCGTTGTTGGTCTTCATCATCGTGGCGTAGGTCACTCCACCGCAAGCGGACGGAGAAGGCCAGTCCTCATAAATATGGTTGGGCACACATTCCACGTCGGGCAGACGGTTCACACCTGTTGCCCAGTCGTAGCACCAACTGGAGTTCAGCATACCGTTACGACCGCCGTCGGTGTCGGAGGCCAAACCCTTCTTGCTGGCATAGAACCAACTGAACACTCGGTAGGAGGAAATGGTGCCGTCGAAAACATCGGGCAAAACGGCGAACTCCAAATCCTCGTTGTCGGCGATGAAGCAACGGCTGTAACCCCAACCGCTCTTACCTGTGGCGAAGGTCACCATATAACCGCGCTTGAGCTTGAAACTGCGTATCTGGTTGTTCAGTTTGGCAGCGGAAAGGCTGTTCATGAAACCACCGCTGTTCTCCAAACCGAAGTTGTTCACTGAGGTGCCTTCAAAATTCTGCTCCGAAAACACCGTCAAAGGCTTGATGTCCTTGGCGTAAGGGAAGATAATCGTACCCATAGCGTAACGCTTCACCTGGCAGTTCTGGCCATTCACAGCCTGCTCGCCATTGATGAACACATGGGTGTTGAGGTGGCTTTTAATCACCTCGCTGGGCTTGATGCTCTGGATAATCACCACGGCATGCTCTGTGTTCGTAATGTCCACACTTCCACCCGTGGCAAATGGGGTTGTGCCTGTAATCACGTAGTCTACATCCTCACTCAAGGTGACTGAACTCGTGACCTGGCTCACTTTTTGGGTGGTGTTCGCGCCAAAGGCGAAACTACATCCAATAAACAGAAGCGATAGCAATGTACTTCTGAGGAAAGTGGTAAAATTCTTCATTTGTATGATCGTAATTAGTTAGTTAATATTCTTTTTGGCAGGTTGTTGAGCGAATAGCCTTCCAGACACAACATCCACATCGGCTTCCGGATTCCAGCGGCTGGAATGCACACAATAACCCTTTGAATGGCAAATTTATAGATTTCTGATGAAAAACAAAAAGTATTTTAGGGAAAATACAACTTATCATCAAAAGTTTTTAAGCGAAAACAGAAATAACTGCCTGACTCTTTCTTGGGACTACAGGGAGAAAAACAACGGCGAAAAGCCTGCCTGAACACTTTCATCACTCAAATAGTAAAGGGAATGTGCAATAAATCACGGCAAAAGGCATTCCTTATCAAGTTAAAATATGTGATAGTACAAAAAAAAACATTCAATGTCAATGATGTTTTGATTATATTTGTTAAATTTGCACTGATAATTGAAACCACATAAGGAAAATGGCATTTACAGCACAACAGATAGCCGCATTGGTCAACGGAGAAATTGTTGGAAACCCCAACGAAGTTGTCAACACTTTCGCCAAGATTGAAGAAGGAGTGAAAGGAGCTGTTTCGTTCCTCGCTGATATGAAATACGAACAGTTCATCTATTCCACCCAATCATCTGTCGTGTTGGTAAATAAGAGCTTTGAGCCTTCACAGCCTGTCTCCCCCACCCTCATTAAGGTGGACAATGCTTATGAGGCCATCGCTAAACTCTTGGCTTTTTACGAATCCACGAAGCAGAGGAAAACCGGCATCAGCGACAAGGCGTACATCGCCAAAAGCGCACAGCTAGGGGAAGACTGCTATGTGGCGCCATTCGTCTATATAGGCGAAAATGTGAAGATTGGAAAGGGGTGCAGTTTGTATCCTGGTTGTGTTGTTGAAGATGGTGTCACTCTTGGAGACGACTGCACCCTCTTTCCAAATGTAACAGTTTATCATGGATGCAAGATTGGCAATAGGGTCACAATTCATGCCGGAGCGGTCATCGGTGCCGACGGATTCGGATTCGCACCTACTGCCAACGGATACGAGAAAATTCCACAAATCGGAATCGTATGCATCGAGGACGACGTCGAAATTGGCGCCAACACTTGCATCGACCGCTCTACTATGGGAGCTACCATCATACACAAGGGCGTGAAACTCGACAACCTCGTGCAAATCGCACATAACGTCGTCGTGGGAAGCAACACCGTGATGTCGGCTCAAGTCGGAGTGGCGGGAAGCACTAAGGTCGGAGAATGGTGTATGCTCGGAGGACAGGTCGGAGTGGCCGGACACATCGAACTCGGAGACAGACTCTACGCCGGAGCACAGTCTGGACTGGCTGGAGGAAGACTGCTCAAAAAGGGAAATGCCACCGTCATGGGATATCCCGCACTCGAACACCAGAACTTCGCCAGGTCAAGCGCCGTCTTCAAGAATCTGCCTGAGATGTTCAGGGAAGTCAACGAACTGAGAAAGGAACTGAACGAATTGAAAGCAAATTTAGGAAACAAAGATTGAACATATATTATGCAGAAGCAACTGACACTGAAGGATAGTTTCACCGTCATGGGAAAAGGACTCCATACGGGATTGATGCTTACCACTACTGTTAAACCAGCTCCTGAAGATTTCGGATACAAAATCAAAAGACTGGACCTCGATGGACAACCAGTGGTCGACTGTGTGGCGGAGAATGTGACCGACACGCAACGAGGTACTGTCTTGCAGAAAGGGAATGTCAGAGTGAGTACCATCGAACACCTCATGGCGGCTTTGTACGCTTCCGGAGTCGACAACTGCCTCATCGAGACTAATGGACCCGAAATCCCCATCCTCGACGGTAGCGCCTATTTCTTCCATAAGGAAATACAAAAAGTAGGACTGAAAGAACAAAACGCCTACAAGAACTACCTCGTCATACGGCACAAGACGGAAGTCAAAGGAAACAACGGAGAGTCTCTCGTGTTCCTGCCCGACGAGAACTTCTGCCTCGACGTGATGATTGCCTTCAACTCCAAAGTGCTGGCCAACCAGTTCGCTACACTCAACTCCATCAGCGATTTTGGCTCCGAAATAGCGTCGGCCAGGACTTTCGTCTTCGTCAGGGAAATCGAACCGCTACTCAACGCCAACCTCATCAAGGGAGGCGACCTCGACAACGCCATCGTCGTTTACGAGAACGAACTGACTCAGGAGCGATTCGACGCACTGGCCGACACCATGGGCATTGAACATAAGGATGCCACACACCTCGGATACCTCAACAACCGACCTCTCACATGGCCCAACGAACCGGCAAGACACAAACTCCTCGACCTCATGGGCGACCTCGCACTCGTAGGACGTCCCATCAAAGGACGCGTCATTGCCATCAAACCCGGACACTCCATTAATAATAAGTTCGCGCGTGAACTGAGGAAATATCTACGCAAACACGAAGTGCAATGCCCTGCATACGACCCCGAGGCCGAACCCGTGCTCGACATCAACCGCATTCGCGAACTACTCCCACACCGCTACCCCATGCAGCTGGTGGACAAAATCATCGATATCGACGACAACTATATCGTGGGAGTGAAAAACGTCACCATCAACGAACCTTTCTTCCAGGGTCACTTTCCTACCGAACCCGTCATGCCTGGAGTACTCCAAGTTGAGGCCATGGCGCAGGCTGGTGGACTACTCGTGCTCAACACACTGGAAAACCCTGAGGAATGGTCCACTTACTTCACGGCCATCGACAATGTCAAGTTCCGCAAGAAAGTGGTGCCGGGCGACACGCTCATCTTCAAGGTCAAACTCGAAGCACCTGTGCGCCACGGAATGTCATCTATGAAAGGACTGGTATTCGTGGGCGACGAAGTGGTGACAGAGGCGGAGTTCACTGCGAGAATCATACAAAACAAGAAAAACGATTAAATAAACGTTCGCCCCCTTTAACTCCCCTTTAACTCCCATTTTAACTCCCATTTTAACTCCCATTTAATATAATATAACATGTCAAAAATCAGTCCATTAGCGTATATCGACAAAGACGCACAAATCG
>JAFXVU010000265.1 GCA_017534705.1 Bacteroidaceae bacterium | reverse complement strand
TGATATTATGAGGAGATTTACTGTACAATCACTGTTTGTGGCATTCTTGCTGTTATTCTGTCTGCCCCTCTCCGCCCAAGAGTTGACGGTGAAGAGTTTTGTGCTGGTGCCAGACGACGCCACGGCGCGAGACGAGAAGTACCAGCGGGTGGATGACAACGGCACCCTTGCCGGATTGGTGAAGGTTGTCATTCCAAGAGATGACGTGGAGTTTGATGGAGACATGGTGCTTGACCAACGTAAATGGGCGATGGGCGAGTACTGGGTGTGGATGGCAGACGGCGCCACCAAACTGGCGGTTCGCGCTCCAGGTTTCCAAGTATTGGAACTGGACTTCAGCCACTACGAGTTCAAGATGCTGCAAAGCAAGAAAACGTATAAGTTGGTGATTGTTGTACCATCTTTAGGGACACATGCCCAGGAACATCAGTCGGGAGCGTTAAGAGTGAACTATTTGCCTATTGGTGGCGATGTTTACGTGGATGGCAGTAAGATTGGCACGAATCCTGGCACTTTTTTCAATGTCAAAGTTGGTAGTCACAAGGTGGAGATTCGCAAGGAAGGTTACATTTCGGAAACCAGGACCGTTGAGGTGCGTGAAGACCAGACGTCAGAGTTGTCGGGCAATTTGAGAGTATTGTCAAGTCCTGACGGTAGCATAAAGACTTTCACTGTAAAAGGTGTGTCCTTCAATATGGTGAGCGTGGAAGGTGGCACATTTCAGATGGGTGCAACGGAAGAGCAAGGGGTTGACGCCGGGGATGAAGAGAAGCCTGTTCATAGCGTGACCTTGGATAGTTACATGATAGGCCAGACGGAGGTGACTCAGGAACTGTGGGAGGCCGTGATGGGTACGACAGTTCGCCAGCAGCGTGACAAGGAAAGCTCGGGTAATTATCTTCGTGGTGAGGGTAAGAACTATCCGATGTATTATATATCATGGATTGAGTGTAAGGAATTCATTGAAAAATTGAATCAATTGACAAAACACAATTTCCGTCTGCCCACCGAGGCGGAATGGGAGTTTGCCTCAAGAGGCGGCAACAGAAGCGGTCATTACAAGTATTCTGGGAGCAAAAATATTAAGGATGTTGCTTGGTATGTAGACAATAGTAAGGATTCAACCCACCCAGTTGGAACGAAGAAAGCGAACCAGTTGGGCATTTACGACATGAGTGGAAATGTAATTGAATGGTGTGAGGACAAATATGAAGAAGATTATTACAGCCATTCACCGCAGATGAATCCAGAGGGGCCGAATTATAGCGACTACCGCGTGCTCCGTGGTGGCAGTTTGTTCAGCGACGCATGGACTTGCCGTGTTTCATGTCGCCTTCGTTCCGTGCCAAGTTTAAGGGGTACCATCGGTTTCCGTCTTGCTTGTGGCCAACAGATTGAAAATCTCAAGGAAGAGGATACCTCTGAGGCCAAGACCGACGCAATGCGTGAGAACGAAACGACGAGTTTATCAGACAGTATGACAGCAGTCAATGCCAATCATAGCAACAATAGTACTTCCACTGTATTGCCTAAGACCAATACCGAGGCTGAAGAGATGAACAATCAGGGCGAAGACTATTATTACGGAAGAAATGGCAAGCCAGAAGACTATTCGGAGGCGGTGAAATGGTACCGCAAGGCAGCTGAGTTGGGAAGTGCAGATGGACAGTTCAATCTTGGCTATATGTATGAAAATGGTGAGGGTGTGGAAAAAGACTATTCCGAGTCCGCGAAATGGTACCGTAAGGCAGCAGAGCAAGGCCATGCAGATGGGCAGTTCAATCTCGGCTGTATGTATATTAATGGCAATGGTGTGCCTCAGTATAATTCTGATGCGATGAAGTGGTTCCTTAAGGCGGCTGAGCAAGGGCATAGTGCAGCCCAATTCAATATCGGCGTGATGTATGCAAACGGTATAGGTGTTCCTCAAGACAATTCCGAAGCAGTGAAGTGGTATCGAAAGGCGGCTGAGCTGGGGTATGCAGAGGGTCAGTTCAATCTAGGCTTTATGTATGATATGGGTTATGGTGTGACAGAAAACAATTCTGAGGCAGTGAAATGGTACCGCAAGGCGGCTGAGCAAGGTCTTGCTGAAGCACAATTCAATCTCGGCTATATGTATGAACTGGGTGAGGGTGTGAAAAAAGACTTTACCCAAGCAAAAAACTGGTATGAGAAGGCTGCCGCCCAAGGTCACGAAAAAGCCGAAAATGGATTAAGGAGAGTGCTTTATCTACTACAAGGTGCACCAACTGCTGTTATAGGAAATGTCCAGACTTTTACGGTCAAAGGAGTGTCTTTCAATATGATTAGTATTGAGGGCGGCTCCTTCCAAATGGGTGCGACAAGTGAGCAGAAAAAAGATGCTGATAATGATGAGAAACCTGTCCACAATGTGACATTGAATGATTTCATGATTGGTGAGACAGAGGTGACCCAGGAGTTATGGGAGGTTGTGATGGGTACAAATCCTTCGTCTTTCAAGGACGCCAAACACCCTGTGGAGTGTGTGAGTTGGAATGACTGTATGAAATTCATCAGTGCGTTACGTTTTCTGACTGGTAGGTCTTTCCGTTTACCCACCGAGGCTGAGTGGGAGTTCGCCGCGCGTGGCGGCAATAAGAGTGGTAAGACCGTGTACTCTGGTAGCGACACGATAGATAATGTGGCTTGGTACGACGACAACAGTGGAAATGGTACTCATCCCGTAGGCACGAAGAAACCCAACGAGTTGGGCATCTACGACATGAGTGGGAATGTAGACGAATGGTGCGAGGACAGATATGGTTCATACAGCAGTTCACCTCAGACTAATCCCCAGGGATCTAAAGAAGGTTCTCTCCGTGTGGTTCGTGGTGGCAGTTGGCATAGCCTCGCCAGACACTGTCGTGTGTCTGTCCGCGGCAGTTTGACGCAGGGCAACCTCGACAACAAGACGGTTGGTTTTCGCCTTTCCCTATAACTCTATCCTAGAAACACCATCTTTTTGCAAATAAAAACATAATATTAATATTTATATGAGGTTTTTTTCTATCCAATCCCTGATTGTTGTTTTCATGTCGCTTTTCGCTCAACAGCTCTCCGCACAGGAACTGGAGGTTAAGAGTTTTGAATTGGAGTCGAACGATACTACAGCAATAGTAAAACAATACCAGCGTTTTGATAACAACAGCAACTTAGCCGGATTGGTTAAAGTCATCATTCCAAGAGAGGGCGTAGAGTTCGATGGTGGCATGGTGCTCGACCAACGGAAATGGACTCAGGGCGAGTACTGGGTGTGGATGGCCGACCGTGCCACCAAACTGACTGTCCGCGTACCTGGTTTCCAGGCATTGGAACTGAATTTCCGTAATTATGACTTCAATATGCTCCACAGCAAGAACACATATAAGCTGGTGATAACCGTGCAGTCGATTGGTGTACCTTCTCATGACGACGGACTGGGCTTTATCGTCATGAAGGTAGAACCGAAAAATGCCACACTGATGATTGAGGGAAAGATAAAAACTCTTCAAAATGGTCAGTATACAGAGTTGTTGTCTAAGGGTTCTTACCGTTATGAAGTGAATGCGGAAGGCCATGTCTCTCAAAACGGTACAATAGTTGTAGACGATGATACGCAGCCCTTGACTATTCAATTGCAGTCGATTGTATCCACAATTGATGTGGTTCGCCAGACTTTCACGGTTAATGGCGTCTCTTTCAATATGATTCTTGTTGAAGGTGGTACATTCCAAATGGGCGCCACGGAAGAGCAGTTAGATGATGCTGATAATGATGAGAAACCTGTCCACAATGTGACATTGAATGATTTCATGATTGGTGAGACAGAGGTGACCCAGGAGTTATGGGAGGCTGTGATGGACATGAATCCCTCGTATTTCAAAGGTGCCAAGAACCCTGTTGAGAGAGTGAATTGGTTAGACTGCCAAGAATTCATCAGCAAGTTGTATTCACTGACCGGAGAGCGTTTCCGTCTGCCAACGGAGGCAGAGTGGGAGTATGCGGCGCGTGGTGGCAACAAGAGTCGTAAGACCAAGTACTCAGGCAGCAACACGGTAGATGATGTGGCTTGGTATGTTGGTAATAGTAGCGATACGACACATCCTGTAGGAACCAAACAGATGAATGAGTTGGGTATTTACGACATGAGTGGCAACGTTGAAGAGTTTTGTGAGGATTGGTATGGAGAGGCTTATTACAGCAATTCCCCGCATTATCATCCCAAAGGGCCTTCACAGGGTTCCTACCGTGTGGTTCGAGGCGGTTGTTGGTTCTACGGTAAACAGTTCTGTCGTGTATCGAACCGTGACGATGAAATACCGGATCGTGGAGAACGCTCATCACTTCTCGGACTTCGCTTTGCATGCAGTCTCAATGAAGACAATGACTCTGATACGAATACCATAGAGAGGCATGATAAAGAAACAGCGAGCTTATCTGGTAACAAAGCATCTGTGGAAGTGCCGACCGAGCAATCAGCCAAAGATGCCTCCAAAGCCACTATAGTAGAGGAAAAGGACAACATTATCCCTGTGAACAATAATTCTATTGATGAGCCTGTCTTAGTGGATGGTATAGAATATCCCTGTGAGACACCTACTGTAGAGCAGATCAAGGAATGGGGAAAGAAAAACGCCTCTTTATGCGCTTCCAAGATTTCCGATTTGTCAGCTGATTTATCTATACCAAAGGATATAATCAATTATCATCCTTGTCTCGTGTATTTGATTCTTACGTCCAAATCCATGGCAGAAAAACAGGAACAACAAAAGTGGTTTGATTTGTATTCCATGATGAATGAAGAACAACTCTACAAATTGTACGATATTTTATATAGGGAACATTACAAACTGGGAATCATTAACAAAAAAAACGCACGGGGTGGAGACGGCAACACCAGATAAGACCCCGCCCCTTGGAGGGATTGATGATTGACCATTGGCTTCGCCTAAAATGCTCACGCTCGGCATAATTTGAACAAGTTCAATTCTGCGCTCACTTAACCGCATTTTTGACCATTAGATAAAATGCTCACGCTCGGCATAGTTCGAACAAGTTCAATTCTGCTCTCGTTTAACCGCATTTTTGACCATTAGATAAAATGCTCACGCTCGGCATAGTTCGAACAGGTTCAGCTCTGCGCTCGCTTAATCGCATTTTTGGCTTCGCCTAAAATGCTCACACTCGGCATAATTTGAACAAGTTCAATTCTGCTCTCGTTTAACCGCATTTTTGATGA
>JAFXVU010000264.1 GCA_017534705.1 Bacteroidaceae bacterium | reverse complement strand
GCGGCTTACCGATTCCTGGCGGGCCTCTCAGCTAAGAAAACCTTACCAGCATACAGTTACGGCATGCCTCAATCTGGTATCTACAAGGCGGGGCGCTCTCGCCTCAGTCGCGTTTGCTGGTGCAAACATAGTAACTTGAGTCATTTTATTATTTCCAGGATTCCATCAACTTCATGCTCAACAAATGGCCCCTCTTTGCACTCCAGAAGTACGGAGGGTTCAAGACATTCAAGGCCATGCCAAACATTCTTCGGTATGTCAACGCCATAGGTTCCACTGTCGTGACTGATGACACAGGACTCCAACACCTCGCCGTCATCATTGTAGGTAGAGACTTTGACTTTACCTTTCAGGATTACAAAAGTCTCGGCCTTGGTGGGATGATGATGCACGGGTATGAATGTGCCAGGTTCCAGACAGTTGAGGAAACGGTGGCATTTCTCATCCAGACTCTGATGGAAATTGTAGTTCATCCTCAGCCTTGGGGACTTCTTCGCTTCGTCCGCTACTTGTGTAAGTAATGTATCATCTATTATCTTCATGCTTTTTTCTCTTTTTCGTGGTGACTTCATCTCGTATGCTATGTACTTGATGAAGCTCATATCGCTGTTAATGCTTTTCTCCCAGAATCAGTCATCTGCCCCTTCGCTTCGAGATGCCTGCACCGTTCTTTGTTGAGTTCCGTCCAATGGCTACCTTTCCTTCTTGGTGAAAGTCTTTGTGCCAATCGACCATCAGGCAGTTTCTTCAACGTAGAGTCAATCCATCCGAAACATAAGGCCTCCTCTACTATTTCAATGTAGGGCAGTGTATCTGCCTTGGGAGTCTTTGACCTGTTGCAAGCCACCCAGCAGGATTTCTCTGAAAGATGGTTTTGCTCAAACCATTCCCTCAGCTGCTTTCTTTCTGTGAATGTCAACAAGCCTGTTACTTCCATTGGCCGCTTACTTTAGCTGCTTGCCATCAGAGAAAGCATTACCAACAGTCTTCCCCAGCTGAATGTAGGTGTGGTGTACCGGGTCGTATGTGATAAGTTCCATTTTCTCTACGTCGGGTTTGCCGTCTTCTGCCAGGTACTTTTCATCACAGAGGATATTGACGATTTCTGCAACGAGATAATAGCCAGTCGCGCTTTCGTCTATCTTCTGCTTAACCCGACATTCAAGCGTCATTGGGAACTCCTTGAACACAGGAGCATTGACATTGGGCGCTTTCTCCACAGTCCAACCTGCCTTATCCATCTTGTCAGGTGTGTTCCTGCCGCTAACGATACCTACATAGTCAGAGGCTGTCATGGTATCGGCAGTAGCGAAGGTAACCGTAAATTCATGGTTTTCAGCAAGATTGTCTGTTGTAGCATGAGAACCCAGTGAAATCATGATTTCGTGCATGTCCCATTGGCCACCCCATGCAGCGTTCATGGCATTGGGCTTACCGTTCTTATCATAAGTGCCGATAATCAGCACTGGTTGTGGGAGGACCCACGCTGTTGACTTAAAGTTTTTCATATTGTTTTTGTTATGTCTATTTCCTCCAACTTGCCTGTCTCTGAATCAATGATGAACCCCCTGACCACTATATCCTTTGGAACGAGCGGATGGGTCTTGATGGTCTCAACGGTCTTTCTTACTGAGGTCGGCGTGTCTTTGAATCCCTCTAACCACTGGTCTAAGTCTATTCCACACTTGCGGATGGTGTCAAGCGTTTCATCACTCACGCCCCTTGCTATCATTTCGTGGTGGAAATGGTCATAGCTCATGTGGCAGGCTCCACAATGCGAGTGAGCAACAACCATAATCTCCTCAACTCCCAACTCATAGATAGCTACAATCAGACTACGCATGGCTGAGTCAAAGGCTGAGATGACAAGTCCTCCAGCGTTCTTGATAATCTTGGCATCACCATTCTTCAACCCCAAAGCTGCAGGGAGCAGTTCGGTCAGACGGGTGTCCATACAAGACAGCACGGCCAGTTTCTTGTCAGGGTACTTGTCCGTGATATACCTCTCGTAGCCCTTCTGCTCTACGAAAGTCTTGTTGTAGTCGATAATCTGGTCTATCATATTGGTCTCAATTGTTTCTTAGCGGCTACAAAGTTACTCATTTTTCTTTAGAAAAAAGTGGTTTGCACCAACTTTTAAGTGGTTAGCACCAACTTTTAAGTGGTGCGCACCAACTTTCTTGCCCGAAATAACATACATTCACTTGCAAAATAGTTGATTGATGCCAATTATTAGTAATTTTGTGGCGGATTCTTTGGAACTAAAGGGCCCGAAAACCTGTGTTTCCGGGCCCTTATGGATACATGCTTTGCTGTTATCTGATGAACAGCAGCTCGCGGTACTTCGGCAGTGGCCAGAGCGAGTCGTCAACAATCAGTTCCAGCTTGTCAATCTGGTAGCGGATGGTGTCGAGCTTCGGCTCTACCGTGTCGTGATAGGCAATAGCCTTCTGGTGCTCGTCGCTGATTTTGTTGGCCAGCTTGCGTGCGTTGACCAACTCCTCTACCCCTTTCTCTATAGCTGAGGTGTGCTGGGCAATCTCCTCAATGAGCTTCATGTTGCGTGCCGACAGCTTCTCAGCCTTGTCAGCGGCAAACACCTCGGCCATGTAGTTGACGTTCTTCAGCAGTTGTGTCTGGTAGCGGGTGGCCACGGGGATGATGTGGTTCATCGAGAGGTCGCCCAGTACGCGGGCCTCAATCTGAATCTTCTTCGTATAAGTCTCCCACTTCACCTCGTTGCGGGCCATCAGCTCCTTGCGGTTCATCACGCCCAGGCTCTCGAACATCTGGATGCTGGCATCGTCGAGATAGCGCTCGAAGATTCTCGGGCACGATTTCTCCACATCCAGTCCGCGCCTGGCTGCCTCCTCTACCCATTCGTCGCTGTAGCCGTTGCCGTCGAAGCGGATAGGCTTGCAAGCCTTGATGTCCTCGCGCAGCACGTCGATGATGGCGTGCATCACAGGGTTGTGAGCCGATGGTGTACCGTCAGCCTGTGGGGCGAACAACGGGTCGGAGGCGATTTCCTTGACATGGTCGTCCACACGTTTCTTGAACGACACGAGCGCTTCGGCGACGGCGCTGTTGAGGGCAATCATGGCTGAGGCGCAGTTGGCCTCGCTACCCACGGCGCGGAACTCGAAACGGTTGCCGGTAAACGCGAAGGGCGACGTGCGGTTGCGGTCGGTGTTGTCGATGAACAGCTCCGGAATCTCGGGTATGTCCATCTTCATGCCTTGCTTGCCGGCCATGGCGAGGATGTCTTGCACGTCAGCCTTCTCGATGTGGTCGAGCAGCTCGCTGACCTGCTTGCCGAGGAACGACGAGACGATGGCGGGAGGTGCCTCGTTGGCGCCCAGACGATGGGCATTGGTAGCGCTCATGATCGAAGCCTTCAACAGACCATTGTGCTTGTAGACACCCATCAGCGTCTCCACGATGAACGTGGCGAAGCGCAGGTTCTGCTCGGCGGTCTTGCCGGGCGCATGGAGCAGCACGCCGGTATCGGTCGAGAGCGACCAGTTGTTGTGCTTACCGCTACCGTTGATGCCTGCAAACGGCTTTTCGTGGAGCAGCACGCGGAAACCGTGCTTGCGAGCCACACGCTTCATAACCGACATCAGCAGCATGTTGTGGTCGACGGCCAGATTGGTCTCCTCGAAGATAGGAGCCAGCTCAAACTGGTTGGGGGCCACCTCGTTATGGCGTGTCTTGCAGGGGACGCCCAGCTCCAATGCCACGATTTCGAGTTCCTTCATAAAGGCGGCGACACGCTCGGGGATGGCGCCG
>JAFXVU010000263.1 GCA_017534705.1 Bacteroidaceae bacterium | reverse complement strand
GCACTGACCGAACAACAGCAAATCAGTGTTCTCCCCACCCTGACCGAGCAAGTGCCAGGCCTATTCGTCACATCCCGTGGTGTGATGGGTTACGGTGTGTCGGGCGGTGCAGCAGGGGGAATCACCCTTCGCGGAATATCGGGCGGTGCTGGCCAGGTGATGGTGCTGATTGACGGTCACCCCCAGTATCAGGACATTTACGGCCACCCCATCAGCGACAGTTACCAAACGATGATGACAGAGCGGGTGGAAGTTCTTCGTGGTCCCTCCTCGGTGCTTTACGGTAGCAATGCCATGGGCGGTGTCATCAACATCGTGACACGATGTATGAAAGAAGACGGTGTGAAAACCCACATCAATCTCGGTGGTGGTTCTTACGGCACCTTCCAGAGCGAGGCCAGCAACCAGGTTCGCAGCGGACGTTTCAGTTCCACAGTCGCCGCTCAATACAGCCGCAGTGACAACCACCGTCCGCGCATGGATTTCGAGCAGTATGGCGGTTATGTGAAGTTGGGCTATGACCTATCAGACCACTGGAACGTCTATGCCGATGCCGACATCACCCACTTCAACGCCTCCTATCCAGGCAGTGTCACTGCACCCATGTTAGAGGCAGACCAATGGATTACTCGCGGTGTAGTGACAGCGGCAGTGGAAAACCACTACGACCGCACCAGCGGAGCATTGAGTGTGTATAATAATTTCGGTCGCCACAAAATCAACGATGGATATGCTGAGGGAGGCAATCCCCAGTCCCGTCTGTTCCGTTCCAAGGACGCGCTGACTGGCATCTCATGGTATCAGAGCGCGAACCTCTTCACTGGCAACCGACTGACCGTTGGAGTAGATTACCAGCACATCTATGGTAAGGCCTACTATACGAGCCGTGAGACAGGCGAGGTGTTGGACACCCCCAACAAACAAAGTGGCAAGAGCCACCGCAACGAAGTGGCTGGCTACGTGGATTTCCGTCAGGACATCACTAGTTGGCTGACTTTGGATGCAGGCATCCGTCTCGACCACCACTCCATCACTGGTTCGGAATGGATTCCACAGGGTGGCATTGTGGTACGTCCAATAGAGACAGGTGAACTGAAAGCCATGGTGAGCAAAGGGTTCCGCAACCCCTCCATGCGCGAGATGTACCTCTACCCCCCATCCAACGAAGACCTTGAACCAGAAAGGATGATGAACTACGAGTTGGCATGGAAGCACCGCCTGATGGACAACATGATTCAGTACGGCATCAACCTTTTCTATCTGAAGGCAGACAACCTGATTCAGACCGTCAACCGCCAGAACATCAACACTGGTGAGTTGCAGAACAAGGGTGTGGAAGTAGAGGCATCGTGGCGCATCGACAAGCACTGGCAACTCACGACCAACCACAGCTACCTTCACATGAAGAACCGCGTGGTGGCCGCACCGACCTACAAAGGTTACCTAGGCGCGAACTACAGATGCGGACAGTGGAACGTCATCGCCGGCCTCCAGCAAATCAACGGCCTCTACACCGCTATAGGCGAGAACGAAAAGAAAGAGAACTTCACCTTGCTGAACGCCACCGTCAACTACCAATTGCATCCCATTGTAGGGCTTTGGCTTCGTGGAGAGAACCTCCTTGCCCAGCGCTATGAAATCAACTTGGGTTACCCCATGCCCAAAGCCACCTTCATGGCAGGCGTGAACATTCACTTTTAAGACATCCGCCATTAGTGGCATCATCTATAAAGCGACAACCCCTGCAGGATAGGCCTGCAGGGGTTGTGGGTTTATGCGTTTCTCATTTCCATGAGCAATTGCTTCTGCCGTTCACTGAGTTGTGTGGGCAGAGAAACGTTGTAGGTGATGATGAGGTCGCCGAACGAACCATCAGGACGTTGATAGCCTTTGCCCTTGAGTCGCACCTTGGTGCCATTCTGCGTACCGGGTTTGACTTTCAGCCGCAGTTTGTTGGTTGCCGTCTGGAGCAGAATCTCTCCACCGAGTAGTGCTGTGTACATATCAATGGTGACAGTGCTCTGCGCCTGTGGTTCATCCTGATGGAATGAGGACCTGTAGGAAGTCCTCGCGCCCCCTCCCCTATTTCCGAAGAGTCGTTCGAAGAAGTCGGAGAATCCTCCTCCGCCGCCGAAATTGAAGCTGAAGCCTCCATCGGTCCATCCCTCAGTGCCACCGCCGAATGGATTGAATCCAGCTCCAGCATTCTCAAATGCCTCTGCATTCTTCCACTGTTCTCCATACTTGTCGTACTTAGCCCTTTTATCGGGGTCGGAAAGCACAGCGTATGCTTCGTTCAGCATCTGGAACTTGGCCTTGGCTTTAGGGTCGTCGGGATGCAAGTCGGGATGGAACTGCTTGGAACGTCGTCGGTAAGCCGCTTTTATGTCGTCTTGGGGGATGTCCTTAGGGACTCCCATCACTTTATAATAGTCAATAAATGCCATAATCTAATCCTCCTTTCTTACTTAGACAGGTGACGCGTAAGTCGCATCGCTATTATCAATCATCATTCAAAAAAGATGCAGCAAAAAAAGTGCCACAAGAGCGTGTATGACAAAAATTAGTCAAAACATGACAGGTTGTAGCTTTCATCAGTGGAAAAGTGCACAATAATCATTGATTTAGATTCATGATAGGTGAGAAATCTCTAATTTTTGTGTAATTTTGCAGTATGGAGACCCGAACCAAACAATTGAAGATTATCTTCACGAGCGACATTCATGGCAACTACTTCCCTTACGACTTCCGCCACGACCATTGGGGCAAGGGTAGTTTGCAACGTGTGTATGCCTACGTGAAGAAACAGCGCAAGCGCTATCCCGACAGCACCATCCTCATCGACGGTGGAGACATGCTGCAAGGAGAGCCCACTGCTTATTACTTCAACTATATTGACATTCGCAAAGGTCACAGCGTGGCAGATATGTGCAATTTCGTGGGATACGATGTGGGTGTGGTGGGCAACCACGACATAGAGACAGGTCATGAGAACTTCGACCGTTTTGTCAACAGTTGCAACTATCCCATTCTCGGCGCCAACGCCATCAACAACGCCACAGGTCTCCCCTACTTTCGTCCCTACACCATCCTCACCCGCTGTGGTATCCGCCTTTGCATCATCGGTTTTATCACTCCCGCCATACCCCATTGGATACCGAAGAAGATATGGGACGACATGCACTTTGAGGACATCAAAGAGAGCGCTCGCCGCTGGATAGCCTACGTGAAGCAGAATGAGCGTCCCGACTGTATCATCGGTCTCATCCACAGTGGTATGGACAACGGCATCGTGACAGAGAACTACCATGAGAACGCCGTTCGGGAAACGGTGAGCGAAGTGGATGGTTTCGACCTTGTCCTTTACGGTCACGACCACACGAGCAACATGGAGAGTGTGGAGTCGCCCTCAGGGCGCAGCATCCTATGTGTGAACCCCGGCAGTCTTGCCTACTCCATCTCTGAGGTAAAGATGCGTTTCACGCTCAACCGTGTGGGTCAGGTGGTGAAGAACGAGTCGTCGTGTCAGTCCATCTACATCGGCACCTTCCACAACTCGTATGCAAAGGAGTATGAAAGTCATTTCGCAAAGGAATACCAGTCAGTGGCCCAGTTCGCATCCCGTCAGATAGGTAGTTTTGCCAACCGAGTGGATATCAGTGACGCATATTTCGGTTCATCGGCATATATCGACTTGATACAAGACCTCCAGCTTCATGTATCGAAAGCCGAGTTGTCGTTCGCCGCTCCCCTTTTCTTCAATGCCTCGATAGAAGCAGGCGAAGTAAAGGTGAACAACCTCTTCAACCTCTACCGTTTCGAGGATCGCCTCTACACGATGCGCCTAAAAGGCATTGAAATCAAGAAATACCTGGAGATGAGTTATGCGCTATGGACTTGCCAGATGCATGGTCCAGACGACAAACTGCTCTTGACTGAGCCCATGAAGAACAATCCTTTGCGTCTGGGCTTCAAGAATTTCCTTTTCAACTTCGACTCCATTGCCGGTATCCGTTATACGGTGGATGTCAGCAAACCCGAGGGTGAGAAGGTGAATATCTTGTCGATGTCGGACGGTAGTGCTTTCGATATGGAGCGTTTCTACACGGTGGCAATGACAGCCTACCGCGCCAATGGCGGTGGTGAGTTGCTGACCAAGGGTGCAGGCCTGACCAAGGAAGAGATAGAGGCGAGGACCATCAGTTCGACCGTGAAAGACATCCGCTACTACCTGATGGAGTATATCCAAGAAAAAGGTGTCATCCACCCCGAAGCCCACAACCACTGGAAATTCATCCCCGAGGACTGGGTGAAGGTGGCAGTTGAGCGCGAACGCGAGCAGCTCTTCGGTGAGGCCAA
Source organism: Bacteroidaceae bacterium (assembly GCA_017534705.1). Classification (GTDB taxonomy): domain Bacteria; phylum Bacteroidota; class Bacteroidia; order Bacteroidales; family Bacteroidaceae; genus RUG11857. Next base: position 3,778 of record JAFXVU010000263.1, on the reverse strand, counting down.
CAACATCAAGCGTAAGAATTATTCCGACAGCAATGGTGAGGACAGCAGAGAGAGATAGGAACTACAAAGACAAATCATATGGAAGACCAACGTAAATACTGGTTTGTATTTATCAGCGGATGTGTGCTGTTGAAGAAAGAAGGAGAGAGCTATAGTGTGCCGTTGCAGGAGGAAGCACCAGCGCCCATACAGGCATGGACATACGTGCAGGAGTTGCCGGAGTTGAACGGTCATGAATGCAGGGCGTTCAGTGTGAGCAGTCCTCCAGAGGCGATGCGCAACGGTGAGTTGGAGAGTGTGGGCCTTCGCGCCTCATACAATTGCCTTCCCCGGGAATTCTACGACATGGCCGGCAAGGGTGCCGAACTGCTGTATTGGGACAGCAACACCAAGTTCTGCGGAGTGTGTGGCGCCCCCATGAAACCCTCCACCGTCATCAGCAAGAAATGCACGCATTGCGGCAAGGAGATATGGCCTCAGGTGTCGCCCGCAATCATTGTGAGAATCCGCCGCAACGACACTCCCGAGAATCCTGAGAACGAGAAGATTCTGCTTGTCCATGCCCGCAACTTCCGTTCCGACTACTACGGGTTGGTGGCAGGATTTGTGGAGACAGGCGAGACGTTGGAGCAATGTGTGGAACGCGAGGTGTGGGAAGAGACTCATCTGAAGGTCAAGAACGTCCGTTATTTCGGTTCTCAGCCGTGGCCCTACCCCTGCGGCATCATGATAGGCTTCACCGCCGACTACGAGAGCGGCGAAGTGAAGATTCAGCAGGAGGAGCTGTCAAAGAGCGGTTGGTTCGGCCGCAAGGACATGCCCGCCATCCCCGGCAAGATGTCCATCGCAAGGAAGTTGATAGACGACTGGCTTGGACATGCATGCGTAGACGAACAGCAAAAATAATCCAATCTTTTTGTCATCTGATAAAAATGCACTTATTTTGCATTTGAGAAGTATATATAACACCTTATTCAATCAGAAATAAAAAACTGACCAATGAATAAAAAGGAGCAGGACATAGCATATTTCATTTCTTTCTGTATAGAGCAGTATAAAAACGCTAAAGGTTTATCTGGTCGGGAGGCGATGGAAGAACTCAATAAGCATGGCGTACTTGAATACTTGCAAGAACATTTCGAAGTGCTACATACCCAGAGTTATCAATGGATTCTGGAAGATATAGATGACTTCATCAAACATAAAAAGAATAAGACAATATGATTGTTTATCATGGTAGTTTAGATATTATCGCTAAGCCAGAGATTAGAGAGTCAAACCGAACCCTTGACTATGGAAGCGGATTTTATACAACCACTTCATCACAACAAGCAGAGGATTGGGTAAGACGCAGAATGAAAGGAAGTGAAGTAGAACGAGGTTACGTTAATATATATGAGTTTGATCTTTCCTTTATACGCAAACTAAATTGTCTGTTATTCTATTCACCTACAGAAGAATGGCTAGATTTCGTAATGCAGAATCGAACACAAAAAGGCTTCACTCATCAGTACGACATCGTTTATGGTCCTGTTGCCAACGACCGTGTTTATGCCGCCTTTGCTCTATATGAAGGTGGTTTACTGAATAAGCAGGAACTAATTGCCGAATTGAGGACTTATAAACTTGTTGATCAATACTTGTTTCACACAGAAGCGTCACTACTGTCACTACAATTCATAGAAGCAAAGGAGGTGAAAAAATGAACTTAGACATTAATCAGAACAATCTATATCTTCTTCTCCCATCAAAAGTGGCATGGCTTGCAAATATGTTATTAAGTGATAAAAAAATAGACATGATTGAAGCTATGAAATCCATCTATTCATCTGACATATACAGTAGACTGGAGGACGAATCCACCAAGTTGTGGCATCTTGGTCCTGTGGCTCTCTACGAAGAAATGAACGCTAATGAATAGTAACACATAGATCCCCTAAATATTTTTCACATTCTTTTGATAGTTTTTAATAGAGTTGATGCTCTATAAATAAGAACAAAGCGGTAATTTTGCACGCAGAACCCCTAAACACAGAAGATTATGAAAAAGTCCATCGTTATTTTCATGTCATCAGCTTTGTTGCTGAGTAGTTGCACCCCCACCACATACATGGGGACCTCTATTGGCGCCCAAATGGGCAGCATCATCGGAGGCGGCCTCGGTGCAATGGGCGGTCGTTACGGCGACCATGCCATGGGCAGTGTGGTTGGTGCGATAGCTGGTGCCGCAATCGGCTACGGTATTTCATCGGCCGTAGAGGAGGAAGCTCGCCAGGAAGCAGAGCAGCGCGCTGAACGCCGCAATTCTGGCTACGACAACAGGCGCTACGATGACAGGCGCTATGACGACAGACGTTATGACGACAGGCGCTACGATGACTATGAAGATTATGACAGGGATCGTGTCTTCGACAGCGAGGTAGTCGAAGGAACACCAGTCGCCAAGCGCTGCATCTCCATCTCCAACAAGAGTTACTACGACACCAACGGCGACGGTATGTTTGGCAAGAACGAGATTATCAGCATAGTTTTCGACGTGACCAACTACAGCGACAAGAACCTCCGTTCGGTGAACCTCAACATCAGTCCTGTGACCTCTCAGGCGGGTTATTTCCAAATATCTCCATCCAAGACAGTGAGATTGAACGCTGGCCAGACTCTTCGTTACACCGCCAAAGTGAAAGCCACTCGTACCCTCAGTGGTCTGCAGCGCGCAGAGTTTATCCTTCATGCCTCCGCTCCAGGCAATGGCGACGTGACAGAGGTCATCAAGATAAAAGTCAAGGACTGATGATGAACCAAGCGATATTCCACAGGACAGAACTGCTTGTAGGCGAAGATATGATGACCCGCTTCCATGAAGCCAGGGTCATCATTTTTGGTGTAGGCGGTGTAGGCAGTTGGTGTGCGGAGAGTCTGATTCGTTCAGGCATCGGTCATCTCACGCTGGTAGATTCCGACCGTGTGAGCATCACTAATGTGAACCGTCAGTTGATGGCGACCACCAAGACGGTGGGTATGGTAAAGGTAGAAGTTCTGAAAGAACGTCTGCTCGACATCAACCCCGAAGCCGACATCACCGCTCTTCAGAAGATATACAGTGAAGAGACCGCGGATGATTTCAGCCTCGAGGATTACGACTACGTCATCGATGCCATCGACAGTTTGAAAGACAAGGCATTGCTTATTCTCAATGCGACCCGAGCCAAGACCCGTTTGTTCTCCTCCATGGGCGCGGCACTTAAACTAGACCCTTTCAACATCAAATGCGACGAATTCTGGAACGTGAAAGGAGACCCCTTGGCAGCCGCGCTCAGGCGTAAATTCAAGAAAAACAAGACTTTTCCCAAGCGTAAGTTCAAATGTGTGTATAGCGATGAGATTGTCCGCAACAGAGGAGTGGAGAAACCGGAAGTCGTTGAGGGCTTCAGCCTCAACGACACAACTGGACCTGGTGACCCAGCCTTGCTCAACCATGACTGGAGTGCCTCAAAGGCTTGCATCAACGGCACATTAGCTCACACCACCGCCATCTTCGGTCTGTCGCTGGCAGGGCTGGTGGTGATGGACTTGATGAAATAGAACTACACTTTTTACCCCACCCCTCCCCTCCCCTTAAATGGGAGGGGAGTAGAAGAAAAACTCCCCTTAGAAGAAAGGGGAGTTGGTTGGAGCCATGAAATAATCTACTACATCAACGACTATTTGGATGCGAGGCGGAGCGAAGCAGATTTGAGTCCTTTACCAGAAACATTGACCGTGATGGGACCAGACTTGG
>JAFXVU010000026.1 GCA_017534705.1 Bacteroidaceae bacterium | reverse complement strand
CGACCTTATGCAAGCGGTGGGCGGCACCCTTGTGAAGCACTACAAGGAACTGGCCTACATGGGCTTCATCCCCGTCCTCACACATCTCGGCACCATCCTCCGAAACATGCAGCAGTGCAAGACCGACATCGAGGCATGGCATCCCGACGCGCTGATTCTCGTTGACTACCCTGGTTTCAACCTCAGCATAGCCAAGTACGTGAAAAGCCACACCGACATTCCCGTCCTTTACTATATTTCCCCGAAAATATGGGCATGGAAAGAATACCGCATCAAGGCCATCAAACGCGATGTCGACAGGTTGTTCTCCATCCTTCCGTTCGAGGTGGAATACTTCAAGGGACATGCCTACGACATCGACTATGTGGGCAATCCTTGTGTGGATGCCGTGGCGAAGTTCAAGAAAAGCGATGAAGGACAGACCGACTTCAAGACATTCGCTGAGGCTAACGGCCTGGACACCGACCGTCCTGTCATCGCTCTACTTGCCGGTAGCCGCAAACAAGAGGTGAAAGACAATCTCCGTATGATGGTCGAAGCGGCCAGCACTTTCCAGAACGACTACCAATTGGTGATAGCGGGCATGAGCAATCTCGGAGAAGCCTACTACCACAAATACCTCCCTAAAGACTGCAAGGTAAGCATCGTGATGGACCGCACCTACTCCCTCCTCAATCATGCCACTGCCGCATTGGTGACCTCTGGCACCGCCACACTGGAAACGGCCATCTTCGGTGTGCCAGAGGTGGTGTGCTACTATATGCCGCTTCCCAAAGTAGTGTCCTATCTTCGCAAACTCCTGCTGAAGGTGAAGTACATCTCGCTCGTCAACCTCATCTCAGGCAAAGAAGTGGTGCAGGAACTCGTTGACGTGAGGATGAACATCGAGGAAATCCGCCGTCAGTTGAGTGTCATACTGCCTGGTGGAGAACGGCGCGAACAGATGCTTTCTGACTACGCCCGACTGAAGGACATTCTCGGCGAGGAGGGAGCTTCAGCCAGAGCTGCAGAACACATGCTGAAATTCCTGACCAAGACACCAACCCCATAATAAGCACCATTCCAACAGGAAACCCAAAGAATCTAGTCCCTCTAGAAAATCCAGAAAATCTAGTCCCTCTAGAAAATCTAGAATATCTAGAATATCTAGAAAAAACAAAAAAAACAACCAATCATGTCACACATCCAAACACCCTATAAACCGCAGTACTCAGAAGAGGAAATCAACGAATTGCTCACCTGGTTCGACAAACACCAATTCGAAGGGAGCATCGACCTTGGGAAGGGAGAGAAAGTCCTCGACCTGAAAAAAGCCATTGGAGGCCTGACCCACATCGCCAGGAACTACAATCAGAACCCCAATTTCTCTGGCGAAATCCACACCCTCTTCCACCTTCGCGACGAACTCATCCGCCAAGGAAGAGCAGAACAATAAAAACAACAGAAACTATAGAGACTATAGAAACTATAGAGACTATAGAAACTATAAAGACTATAGAGACTATAAAAAACTAAAAAAATCAAGCAAAAAAAATGGAACATCCTGAAAACAGCGAAGAATATAAAGGCCTGCAAGTGAACGCGGGCGTGAGCGAGCAACTGATTGTCAATCCATACCTCAGCCGCATGCGAAAAAAACGCAGACAGTTGCTCAGCGCCGACGAATATGTGGAAGGCATCCTCAAAGGCGACGTGTCCATTCTTTCTCAGGCTGTGACATTGGTGGAGAGCGTTCTGCCCGACCATCAAGCCATGGCGCAGCAAGTGATAGAGAAATGCCTGCCTTATTCTGGAAACTCGGTACGTATCGGCATCAGCGGTGTGCCAGGTGCTGGAAAGAGCACATCCATCGACACCTTTGGCGTGCATGTGTTGGAGAAGTACGGAGGCAAACTGGCTGTGCTAGCTATCGACCCAAGCAGCGAGAAAACCAAAGGCAGCATCCTGGGCGACAAGACGCGTATGGAGCGCCTAGCCGTCCACCCCAAGTCCTTCATTCGTCCTAGCCCAACGGCTGGTTCTCTTGGCGGTGTGGCACGCAAGACGCGTGAAACCATCATCCTCTGCGAAGCCGCTGGCTACGACAAGATTTTTGTGGAAACTGTAGGTGTGGGACAAAGCGAGACGGCATGCCACTCTATGGTCGATTTCTTCTTGCTCATCCAGTTGGCTGGCCAGGGAGACGAACTCCAAGGCATCAAGCGCGGTATTATGGAAATCAGCGACGGCATCGTCATCAACAAAGCCGATGGCAACAATATCGACAAGGCGCACATGGCAGCCACACAATTGCGCAATGCCCTCCACTTGTTCCCCATGCCCGAGAGCGGACTCATACCTCAAGTGCTATGCTATTCGGGGTTCTATGAATTAGGCATCGACGAGGTCATCACAATGGTGTTCGACCATATCGCAAAGACAAAAGAATCGGGTTATTTCGACGTTCGACGCAATCAACAGGCTCGCTACTGGATGTACGAGACCATCAACGAACACTTGCAAAACGATTTCTACCACAACCCCGTCATTCGCGACATGCTCAAACCCATGGCTGCAGGAGTCGTAGCTGGCCAGATGACGTCTTTCGTAGCCGCCAACCAACTGCTCGAAACTTACTTCAAACTGAAAAAAGGATAAGCCCAAAAATCTAGAGAATCTAGAAATCTAGGTTCTCTAGAATATCTAGAATCTCTAGAATATCTAGGACATCTAGGATATCTAGAATCTCTAGAACATCTAGAATCTCTAGAAAAAATTATTCCGTAAAGGTGACGGTGATGGTTTCTTTCTGGTGTTTGGGGTCGTTGCTGATGAGGAGCACTCGAGGCTGGGTCTTAAAGCGCGAGAGAAGCGTCATGTCAAGTTTCACGGTCATATCCACGCTCTGTCCTGCCAGCACCTCGCGCTTAGGCAGTTGAACGGTCAATGCCTGGTTGAACACCTCGATGGCACTGAGCCTCAACACTCCACGACCTGTATTTGAGATACGTACCTTGCCCTTCAATGACTTCTTCTTACCTACGCTGCCCAGATTGAGTTCTGTGGTCGAAACCTTGAATGCTGGCCGTATGATTTCGGGGAGATTCTCATCCACCTCGGGCAGCAGCACTGCTGTGACTGCGATTTCGTTGTCAGGACTAACCTTGTCGCCGGCATATTCCGCTAGATAAATGGAAGTCTGAGTCAAACCAAGATTGACAAGTTTTCGTGAGTCAAGCATGAGGTCGATGGTGCCTCGTCTTCCACGTGCAAGCATAGCTGGTCGAGCGGTTGCTGTGATATAAGGTGGCAAGTGCATGAGCGTCGGCGTATATACTTGTTTGCTGTCGTTCATGATATCGATTCTGGCAAAGACTGTGTCGCCCTTCGAGGCATCGGGAAACTCAATGTTGTTGGTGCTGAGCAAGATGTCGCCCACACGGTAAGGATAGTTCTCTGTGATATCCTTTACATCGCCATTGGTGACGATACCCTTGAGTCGGAGTGTCACTGGTTTGTCACCCTCGTTGGTATAGACGTCTATCATCTTGTCGAAGTGACCAAGCTGCATGGCGTCGTAAGTCACCTGAATCTCTCCTTCCTTTCCCTGTGCAATAGGTTCTTTGGTCCATGTTGTCACCATACATCCGCACATAGGAACCACATTCGTCACCACAAGTGGTGTCCTTTCCCGGTTATGGAACTTGAACGTGGCAGTGACGGGTTTCTTCCAAAGTGTAGCACCCGTATTCACATTATTCGAGCTGAAGACAATTTTCTGCGCCATAGCTGTCGTAGAAGCCAAAGCCATGACACTATATATCAATAATTTCCTAATAGTCATTTGTGAGTGGTTTTTAAAAATCATCGGACGCTATCCACGGCATCCATATTCGGAGATTGCAAAATTACGAAAAAAAAGTGACAAATTCCGAGTTTATCATCTTAATGTTTGCTAAAAGGAAAAACTTCACCTTCCGCCATTGGACTCTAACCAACTAAAAACTAATAGCTAAGAGCTAAAAACTAATACCTCTTCATCCATTGCCGCCACACCCATTGATACACCCTGAATAAAGGTTCGCAGATGGCGTCAGCGGGAAAGACGGGCATAAGGTGGAAATTGTGAAGGAGGCGCTGCCAGTTTCGTTCCACCTTGTTGCGCTTTTTCTGCAATTCCTCCGTAAACTGACCGAAGTTGCCGGAAGCGAGGATTTCCTGCAGCAGGAAACGTCCCGTTTGCTCGTCGGGGTCGTCAATCAGGTACTGACTGTCGATGCGGAACACCTCCTTCATAATGAACATCAAGGCGCGTGTCAGTTTACCCAATCCAGTGGCATCCACCGTCTCCTTGGCCAGTCGGCGTTCTTCATCGTTGGCTTGGAGCATCATGTAGTAGTAATCGAGCAACTGGCGGAAACCTATGCCCTCGTTGAAGAGGTGCTGGTTGAAATGGCAGATGAGATAGACGAGGTTGAAACCTACGGTGGGAATGGCCACGTTTTCCCCTTCAGCAAGCGGTACGAAATGTCGGAACTGCTCTTCCTTCCATTGATTGAAAAAACGCTGCAATCGACTGTTCCCCCGAGGCGTGTATAGGTGAGAAGGACGGTAGTGGATATCTACGCCAAACACGCTGTTGACGGGCATCTCCACATTGTGATAGAGGGCTTTGGTGCCAGGACGGTAACGGTGGGCGTAACGGATACACTCGGATGGAGAGGCATCAAGCCATACATCCACATCACCACACTGACGAAGTTTGGGATTGGGATAATGGAGTGAGTTGCCAATGCCCTTGAGCAGACACACACGGTAGCCATCTGACTCGAAACGGCGAACCGCTGAGAGGGTGAGCTGCGTCAGCTGCACGTATTTGCGCTCTATGGCGTTGGTGTCGGCAAACCATTTCCGCATGAGTG
>JAFXVU010000262.1 GCA_017534705.1 Bacteroidaceae bacterium | reverse complement strand
CATCCAAGTGCCCACCAACTTCTTCCGCGGCAAATTTTTCGCTCCGACTCGCATCAAGGCTGTCGCCCCAGGTGGTCTGAAGTTCATTGGATGGAAATCGGGCGCTGACAACCGTGTGACCTCAACCGTCTTCGCAAAGGAGACCAGTTGGAAATATTACGACAAAGGCTCGCTAGACGGACAGTCATGGTACAGTTCTGACTACACCGACTCTTCATGGAGCGCCGGCAAGTCACCCTTGGGCTATGGCAACGACGCCTCTAAGTTCAACACCCGTCTGGATTACGGTGGCAACTCCAGCAACAAGAACCCGACGCTGTACTTCCGCCGCAGCCTCTACCTGGCCACGGCTCCCGACGCCAACGACCTCATGCAGCTGAACTATACCGTAGACGACGGATTCATCATCTATGTGAACGGCAAAGAAGCAGGACGCTACAACATGCCCTCTGGCAAGGTCAATTTCAACACCTTCGCCACCCAGTACAACGACGACAACCCCGACGGCACCCTTGAACTCGACCCGACACTCTTCCAACGCGGCACAAACATCATCGCCGTGGAAGTACACAACAACGCCGCCAACTCCACTGACTCATGGTTCGATGCAGAACTGATGTTGAGCAGAGTGGACGCACCCGACGACAACTACTACTCCACCGAAGAGGAGATAGAACTCACCAGCAACAACCTGAGCCTCATGGCTTGCTTCATGTCCATCAACGACGACGAGCGCGAGACTGACTCCATCATGCCTGTCCGCATCAACGAGGTGAGCGCCTCCAACAGCATCTTCGTGAACGAATACTTCAAGAAGAACGACTGGGTGGAACTCTACAACACCACCGACGACGACATCGACATCGAGGGTATGTACCTGAGCGACAACCCCAAGAAGCCGCAGAAGTACAGAATCACCAAGGGCGACACCAAAGTCAGCACCATCATCCCTGCCCATGGTTACCTGACCGTCTGGTGCGACAAACTGGAGACTCAGGATGAACTGCACGCCGACTTCAAGCTCGCCGCCGAGGGTGGCACTGTGACCATCCAGGCCAGCGACGGCAGTTGGACCGACCAACTGACCTATCCCGCACACGATGGCAACAGCACTGTGGGACGTTATCCCGACGGCAGCAACAACCTCTATCTGATGAACGTACCCACATTCGACAAGTCGAACGTGATTTCCAGCTACGCGAAGGAAGTGGACAACACGAAGCAGACCGTCGATGTGAAAGACATCATACTGGCCACCAACAATGGTCTCCGCATCTACTTCAACAGTCCTGGCACACTGCTCATCAAGAGCGACGACACACGCCATGCCGACGTGACCGTCTACAACATCGCCGGCCAGACTGTGATGGCTGAGAAAGTGGATTTCACCGACCGCCGCGCCCAAGTGGAAGTGTCGGGACTGCAGCCTGGTGTCTACATCGCCAAGGCCACCGATGAGGAGGACAACACCTGCGGTGTGAAGTTCATCATCAAATAGGTCTTACAGAGATGTTTCTATAGGAGGCGGTGCCAAGGTGCCGCCTCCTCAATATATACCAAAACCAAAAAGAAGACATGGAATTCAAGAACAAAATCAGGCGATGGTTAGCGCCTATGATGCTGGCGTTGACCAATTTCCAGAACGTCAACGCCCAGGACGTCGGTTACCTTTGCAACCCGCCCTTGCCCTACATGCCCGTGAAACTCGACATCCTTTTCATCGGCAACTCCTTCTCCATCGACACCAGCAGCGCACTGCCCTCCATCCTGGAGTCGCTGGGTGTTTCGACCGTCAACGTATATGTGATGTACAAGGGCGGTTGTTCGATGAAGCAGCACTGGGAACATTTCATGGGCAACAAGAAAGCCTACGAGCTATACCACTACAACTATCTGGGCGAACGCAAACTCTCCAACAGCATCAGCCTGAACGAGGTGTTCAGCACCTACGCCTTCGACATCGTGGTGTTCCAGCAGTACTCTTTGGAATCGGGCAACTACGATACCTACGAGCCATACCTCTCGAAATTGATACAAGCTTATAAACTGACGACGCTGAGTCCGCGAACCACGTTCGCCTTCAACCAGACATGGGCGTACTCGTCGAAGAACAAGAACCTCAGCCGCTACAAGAACCAAGAGGGGATGTACAACAGCATCGTCGCCGCCTGCAAGAAGATGAAAGCACGTTCGGGCATCGACGTGATTATCCCCTGTGGTACCGCCGTCCAGAACGCACGCAACATCGAAGCGCTGAAGACCGAAGGCGAGCTGACACGCGACGACCTTCATATCGACCTCAACATGGGACGCTACCTGCTGGGATGCACCTTCTACGAGGCTATTATTGCACCTTGCCTCGGACGCAACATCCACAACGACATCAGCATCATCGGCAAGTCGGGCGCCCCCAACCAGGTGAACAACTCCAACAGGAGACTGCTGCAAGACTGCGCCAAACTGGCGGTCGCCAACAACTGGAGCGTGTCTGAGATGCCTGAGCCAGAAAAATAGGACAATACTAATAAAACCATCAGCCGCTGAAATCCGTATTCAGATTTCAGCGGCTGATGGTTTTATGCCGAGCGTAAGCATTTTAGGCGAAGCTCAATGCTCAATGGTCAAAAATGCGATTAAGCGAGCGCAGAGCCGAATGGTCAATGGTCAACGGTCAATGTTCAATGGTAATAATGCCGAGCGTGAGCATTTTAGGCGAAGCCAATGGTCAATGGTCAATGCTCAATGGTCAATGGTCAATGAACAATAACTTTCTGTGTCACAGAACGATTGCCAATCATAAGACGACAGACATAACAGCCAGCAGGAAGACTGCACGGGATGATGAGACTGCCATGACCAGCATTGCTAGCCACTGCACCGACAGAGGCTATTTCCATTCCATTCAACAGGTAGAGCGACATGCGCACAAGCATATTTTCTCTTGCCGCCACATAATCAATGGAAACACGTCCGTCAGAGAGCACCTGCAAGGAGTGAATTGCGTCTTGTGGGTCTATTTCCACTGCCTTTATGGCATCCACCACATCGTTCTCGTCGCCCAGTTCGGTTGGAGCCACACTGTAGGAGGAAACGCAGACACGGTCGATACAAGCACCATCCTCTCGTCCGGCAATGTAGAGTGTATGTCTGCCCTTGGTCAGGAAAAACTCGGCTTTGGTGCCGTCATCGACAAACTCGCCCAAGTTTTTCCAATCCCATGCCCCTGCTGTATGGAGTCCGTTGGCGCGATGGAAATCGCCTTCGTCCATGGCGATGAAATAAGAGTCGTCGTCATAACTGCCACAGTTGATACGGGCGAACACATAATACATGGTGTCCTTGCTGACCTCAAACTCAAACTTGAGTCTTCTGGTCTTGGAGGTAGGCAGGTCGGGCGTGTTCACCACCGTCCGCACATATTTACCGCCTGAAACGCTCTCGTCGTCTACCACCCCGAAAGCTGTGCCGTAACCATCCACAATCATGTTCTCAGCCTCCATATACAGGCGCTCTGTCCCTGCCATGGGGTCGATGTACTCGGGTTTGTCGGTGCGGGTGAACAAGGTCAGGTCAACGCTTTCGCCCATAGTCCGATGTCCGTCGGCATTGGGATGGAGCCAGTCGTTCTGGAACAGGTAGTCGGCATTGAGTGCCTCAGGGTCTCCAGCGCTTTGCATCACCTTGTCGAAATCAATCACACCGTCGATGTCGTGGCTGTTGCGTATCCATTCATTGAGCGTCTGACGTCCTTTCTCATGGTCGGCCGAATAATAACTGCCGTTTTTGAACGGCATGATTGTGCCACCATAGACGAAGATGCCCCTTCGGTGCGCCTCGCTGATGATTTGCTTGTAGATGTTGATAATGGCGTTAGCGGTGTTCACGCCGTTGGAGGAATAGCCGAGGTCGTTGACGCCCTCAAACAGGATAATGTAGCCCACCCCTTCTTGACCGAAAAGGTCGCGCATATATCGCTTGCTGGCCGCCGGACCAAGTCCTCCGCTGACCACGCAGTTGCCACCTATGCCCATGTTGAGCACAGCCATGTCCTTGGTGGCGTCATTGGCCAGCAGCCTGCGCGAGAACACATCCGCCCATCGGTTCTGCTCATTGGTGGTGGAACCTCGTCCGTCGGTGATGGAATTGCCGAGTATGGCTATTGCCTTCGCCTGCTCATCCCTTTTGACGGTTTCCAGGGCATCGATGACATACCAGTGTTCTGTGGTGGCAGCACCTGTAAAATTATTGGTGTTGCCCCTGGCGATATAGGAAGTGGTCCTCGAACCAGGATGGCCTGTGACATTGTTGGAAGACACCTGTCCGAAATGGATGGTAATCGCGATATTGGCCCTGTCGTCGAAGACGAAATCAATGGGGTCGGACGTAGCCCTTCCACCGGCGTTCATGGTCAACGACTGTTTGCCGTTGAAGGTCAGCGTCTGTCGGGTTTCCTCAATGATGTCGGATTTTGAGCCGGCAGTCTTGGCCAGGGCGATATCCACCGATTTGATTTCTGTGGACTGGTTGCTGTACTCGTTGGTGAGTTTCAGCCTCAGTTGTTTGCCGCCCACCGACACCTGCACAATCTGCCGCAGGGAGTTGTTGGCCAGATAAGGTGAGGGCGGATTGTTGTTGGTCTCCACCAACTGAGGTGCTGTAGCCCATGTGCCAATCCATTCGTCGGCCTCAACTCGCAGGCTGAAAACCATCATCACTCCAAGGCACATCAGGGTCATGATGAAGCGTTCACACTTTTTTCTCATCTTTTGTTCTATTGATTGGTTTATTGATAATTTTCGGCAAAGTTACACCAAAAAGAGCACATCTGCCTCCATTCAAGTTACACCTATTATCACCAAAGTAACATAATGCCTATTCGATGGATGGATGAGAATTACAAAAAGCCCATGAGGCTTGAGACTTTAGTTGTTTGCCGATTACAAAATCCGCCACGAAACGCTACGTTCAGGAGATAATTCTCCTGACTTTGGGGAAATTTGTGTAACTTTGCCCTATTGAACGATAAGCAGACCAGCGTAATATATAATGGTTTCAACTTTCGGAAGTAAAAATGGAAGTAAAAATGGAAGTAAACTCGCTTCGCTCATGGGAGTTATGTGCTATGCACAGGACAATAGTTATTTTCTTAACTCTTAATTCTTAACTCTTAATTAAGTAGTATCGTCCAGCACGAAAGTGCTTAACTTCCAGCCAGCACTGCTGGTTTAACTCCCTATTTAACTCCTTTTTATAACTTCCGAAACTTCAGTAATGGTAAAGATAGTAAGACAAATAGGAAAATAATGAAACAGATGAAGACATGGCCTATCCACTCGTCAGCCGCATCCGCGAGGAGCTGGGCCGCCAAGACCGCAAGTTCGTGTTCCTCTGCGGCCACGACTCCAACCTCGCCAGCATCACCACCGCACTGGGCATCGAGATGCCCGAAACGGAACAGGCCATCGAAATCAACACGCCCATCGGTTCGAAACTTGTCTTCGAGAAATGGACCGACGGCTACGACGACTATGTAGCCGTGAACCGCGTCTATCAGTCGCTCGACCAGTTGCAACACCGCACGTTGCTCTCATTCAGCGAGATGCCTATGGTGACACCCGTCACGTTCAACGGCCTCACTCCCAATGCCGACGGTCTCTATCTGCTGAGCGACATAGACGCCCGCATGGCTGAGACCATGGCGAAATACGAAACCCTTGAGGACTTGCCCACCACAGTCCCGCCCATCCCCTACTCCAAGGAGGAGGAGCAGGAACCGACACGCATCTATAACCTGCAGGGCCAGCGCCTCAATACCGTTCCGCGAAGCGGTGTGTATATACAGGGCAGAGAGAAAAAAGTGGCAAGATAACTGGCAACACAAAAACTATTTCGATGTGAAAGTGCTTTTTACAAAAAAAACGGATTGAAATTTGGTTTTTATCATACAAAAACACTATCTTTGCCATAATTAATGGAAGAGCGTCTTTTCCTCAAGGAGGAATCGCAATATAAAAACACAGACGAACGAATATCAAACCTAAAAATACAACGCTTATGAAGAAACTTTACCTTGTGGCAACCATGGCTCTCATTAGCCTTTTTGCCAATGCCCAACAGAAACTTACACTCAGCACAGCAGCAGGCACAGACTTGCAGAAATACACAGGCAAAGTGTGCGACGTGACTACCAGCCGTGTGGTATTCACAGGATGGAACACCATTTCCCTCCCCTTCTCCCTCACAGAATCAGAACTCAACGAGGCTTTCGGTGAAGACTGCAAACTTGAGAAACTGGTAGGTGTGGAGAGCGCCGGCGGTGCTTTGGTACTCAATTTCCAGGACTGCAAGTCGCAGGGTCTCCAAGCCAATGTGCCTTACATCCTCCACTACACTGGCACAACAGCCTCCAAGAGGATTGTCAAGCAGACCTTGGTAGAAGAAGGTATCTCATCCCTCTCTTTCACCGTTGACGGCACAGTGGTAACCATGCGCGGTCTGGACAAGCAGACTGACTCCCACGGTCTCTACGGTATCCTCGCCAAGGACAACGCAGAGGCTCAGTTCGTTTCGGTGGACGACATCGCCAACGGTTTCCATGCCACTCGTTGCTGCATCAGCATCTCCAACGGCAACACTGCCATCCTCAAGACCAACCACATCGCTGCAGGCGAGGTGACCAGCATTCACGCTGTGGCCAAGGTGGGCGAGAAAGTGGATGTTTATAATGTTTCAGGTATCAAGGTGGCCGACAACACCAATGGTCTCCAGCCTGGCATCTACATCGTGAAAGGACGCAAAGTGCTTGTGAAGTAAGTTCCTTACAACACCAACAAAAGAAAGCGTGCGGAAACAGATTCCCGCACGCTTTCTTTTTCTATACTTACGAACTCACCAACTCATAAGTGAATCAACCCTCTCTTTCCCATTCCTCAACCGTACGCGTCTCGGCATTCATGCTCACACCTACATCAGATCGGACTTGTCAACACACACATATTCATCCTTGATAATCTCTGACGTTTCTCGTCTTTCTACACCCAATTAAGAAGATTTAACGCATACGGCCGTGATATTTTCACCCAACAGGCGTTAATAATATATAGGAAGTGATTGTGAAACTATCTTTGGCAAGGGAAAAGAGTGCGATTCTGAACACCGAGTGTTCGGAAATGAACACTCAAGTGTCCAATAATGGACAGTCATCCATATTACTATTACTCATTATCAATAAGTTACGTTTTTGGCATGCTTTTTGTCATTAAAATGACGAGAATTATCAAAATAAACATCAATGAAGAAAACCATCATCACCGCACTGCTCGTCATCATCTGGATGACGGGGCAAGCGCAACCGAAAACAGTTGTGTGGGAACACCCAGCCACTGAAGAAAACACAGAGATAGAAGGCTTCTTCAGCACTTTGCTGGAGATTAACCGAGTGGAGTTCGACAAAGACGAAACCCGAGTCATGATGCACGTGGCTTTGCGTCCCCTGAAATGGGTAAGATTCGTTTCTGAAACCTACTTGAAGGCCGACGGCAAACGCTATGCCTTGAAAAGTTGCGATGGAATCGAACTGGACAAGAATGTGTTCCTAACCGACCACGGATGTGCGGATGTGGTCTTCCACTTCGAACCCTTGCCCGCACAAACCAAGTGCTTCGATTTCATTGAGGGAGATGGCCAGGATGCTTTCAAGTTGCTGGGGGTGGAGGATATCGGTACAAGGGCAAGCCGTTTGTTCCCCTCCAACTGGCGCAACGACCAGACTGGCGACTGGACCATCGGTTTCTATGACGATTTCGCCATCTACGACTGTCAGTTCTGGAACTATAAGGAGAAGCGTCAGAAAGGCGACAAGTATATGCTGGTGTTGGAGAATGGAGGCAAGGAAATCACGGTTAATGTGGATAAGAACAAGAACGGACAACGCACCATTTCCGTCGGAGGAACTAAAGGCTTGTATTCAGTCATCACATCCATCTCCCTCCCCGACTATCCACAGATAGACGACAATCCAGACTTCAAGGACTCACGCTATGTAACCGATACCGTCACATTCGTGGGGTGGCTGAAGGACATGCCCGACTATATGAAAGAAATGGGCGATGAGTACAACATCTCCTACATGGATATCTTGTCCGACAAGTACGTTTCAAGTTATGGCAAGATTGATTCCTTAGGGCGTTTCGTCGTGAAGATTCCCCT